>JACNJG010000030.1 GCA_014382685.1 Candidatus Cloacimonadota bacterium | reverse complement strand
GATCCGGATATTGTGTTCATTCTTGATCACTAACCGCAAATATATACTGAAGATGTGCGTTAATCTCGGAGATTCAGTACCTTCAACAATTCTTCATGCACCTTCCCATTCGATGCAACGATCTCCTTATCGAAAATCGAAAATTCCGAGCCATCGAATTTACTCACTTTCCCGCCTGCTTCATCAAGAATAACAATTCCTGCTGCTGTATCCCACGGGTACAGCTCAAGTTCCCAGTATCCATCAAAAACACCGCAGGCAACGTAACATATATCTATTGCTGCTGATCCGGGACGCCGTATTCCCCTGCAATTTTTTATCACTTGTGCAAAATTTTGTATGTTATTTCTCTCATCATTCAGCATATCATATGGGAAACCGGTTGCAAGAAGGGATTTTGAGAAATCTGCATTGCCAGACACTGAGACAGGTTCGTTGTTTCTAAAACTACACTTACCTTTCTCGGCATGAAAAAGTTCATGCAGGATGGGATTATACACAACTCCAACAATACTTTTACCATTTCTTTGAAGAGCGATTGACACGCACACAAAAGGAAATCCATGTACATAATTCGTAGTGCCGTCCAGCGGATCGATGACCCAGCAGTATTCCTGGTCAGGATCCTGGGCATACTCGGTTTCTTCGGTGAGAATGTTATGCTTGGGATAATAATTCTTAATAGTTTCTATCACAACTTTTTCAGCTTCTCTATCCACATTAGTAACAAGATTTATTCTCCCCTTATAATCGATGAGCTTCTTCTTATGAAAATTTTCTCTGATGATCTCGCCGGCTTTTGCACCAGCTTCCAGGGCAATATCAAGATATTCTTTCATACGTGCTCCTTTGCTGCTCCTTTGAGATTGAGTAATTTTTTGCCATGCTCAAACACCTGCTTGAAATTCTGGGGATGAAAGAGCAGGTATTTCTGTGTATAACAACTGCTCCAGCACCCTTCACAGGAAGTATATTCAACTAATAGATTTTCATATTTCTTGCTTTTTATGATCTCATCGAGGTCTTGCTCAAGCAGGTTTCCAATTGCATCTCCTTTGCATAGATGAACTTCGCCATTATGCATAATAGTCAAGCGCGTTGCGGTCCGTTTGCCATCCATAAAGGGACAGAAATCAGGGAAATCATTATTAATGATTCTTGGAATGCCTTCAATAAAGCTGTTGAGATTAAGAATTGCAGGATTATCTGAAAGGAAATCAATTGTTTTTTGCAAAGTTTCTGTATCGGTGATCTTCATCTCGTCATCTTCTTTGGTCGTGTCCAGAAGTGAATGATATAGTCCAATGGTTACTTCCCAGCCAGCATCCTTGCTGGCTTTTATTATATCAGGAACCTGTTCGAGATTTTTGGCACTCAACACGCAATTTGCATAAGTAAAAGAAGATGAGCCAAGCTCCTTTTTGAGTGCTGTTATCTTTTTCATATTGCCAAGCACAGTGTCGGCATGATCTTTCACACCTCGCAGATAATCTCCATTTTCGCCAAGTCCGTCCAGTGAAGTTTGAATATTGATATCGTTTTTTAAGCAGAACACGATCACATCCTCGATCTTATTAAAATCAAAATATAATCCGGAAACAAGGGATACGGAAATGGGAAAGACTTTTTTTGCGTGAGCAAGAATATCTATTATATCAGGATGCAGAAGTGGTTCTCCACCGCTGATCATTCCAACGAGACTTCCGTATTTTTGTAGTTTTCGGGCGATTACCCTATAATCCGCATAATCCATATATGGAGTACCTTCACGGTTTTCATGAATGTTGCACTGCCTGCACTTCTGGTTGCACAAGCGTGTTACTTTTATTTCTGTAACAGAATTGATCGGTTTATTTTGAAGGAGGTATTTTGTTACTTTCGGGAGTATTTTGACCAGTGTTCTTTTTCTCATTGATCCTTTCAAGGTTCTTTTGCGCCAGTTCGAAATTGGGATCCAGTTCCAGAGCTTTTTTCAAAAGCACAAGTGCCTGTTCTAACTGTCCGTCATTTTCATAAATTACAGCTAGATTGTTAAGGGTTTTCTTTTCCTCTTCCAATTCGAGGATCTCTTCATATAGTTCGCGGCATTTCTCAATATTTCCTTCTGCCTGAAAGAGGAATGCATAATTATATTTTGCTTCTGTGAATTCCGGTGCTAACTCCATGGCATTGAAAAAATGATCTTTTGCCTTCTCGACCTTTCCTTTTGTGGAGTAGTAAATTCCGAAATAATAGTGCAGATCCGCAGAGTCAGGAAAAACTTGCATGTATTTCTTCAGGTCATTATTAGCTTTGTCAAAATGCTGTTGGGCGTAGTTATAGGCAATTCTCTGGATAAACTCATTCTCTGAAAGAACCATACCCGATTCGCCGAATACCTTTTCTTTGATGAACCATATATCATTGATCTTTTGCAGAACAAGCGAGAGGGAATATTTACCATTGATCTCAAATTCCACAATTGCCTGATCCTGTTCTTTGCTGAGTGCAGAGCGGATAAGATCGAATTCTTTGATGGACTTGAATGCCTTTATAGCAAGGTTCCTTTTCAGATAATTTTGCTTAAAATCCTCATTTTTATATACTTCATGATGAACGAGGAGCGGAAGAGTTTCTTCATGATCATAGTTGGTGACCAGTTCCATAAATCGGTTTGCAACATCTTCATGAGATTTATTGGTTTTTTCTTTATGAGGAATTCCAAGCTGTTCACGAACATAATTATAAGAGAGTGCGCCCTTTAACGCTTGCTCATGCTTATTAAGAAATGAATCGATCTTCTTTTTTCCAGCTTCAGTTTCAGCATAGGATTTGGGAGTTTTGTTTTCAAAGAGCGGATTCTCGGTCTTTAGCCATTTCTTAAGATGGAGATCGAGAAGTCCCTGTTGTTCTGCAACGGATTCGGAGTAGTTGTTCAAGTGAAGTGAGTCTTTATCATGAGTGCTTCTGAGGACGAATTTACAGTCCTTTGGACACTCCAATTTGATGCGTATCTCATTACAGCAGTGAAAGCAAATTTGCCGTTGAGTTTTCGGACATTTGCGTGTGGCTTTGTGTTTATTGCAGACCTGGCAGCGTTTGGGCTGGAAAATTCCAAAATAGGTTTTCATAAAATATCTTTCTTGGTTGAAGAGTCTATTAATTTATTTAATGTCTTTAATAAGAGATTCTTCACTCCACTTCGTTCCGTTCAGAATGACAACTATTTTTTATTTTCATTCCTCTTTTTATATTAAATTTCTGAATAATCCGTAAGTAACTTCTCTCGTCTTTTCCATTTCTTACTTTTTATATTTCTTTCATAACATTTTTCACACTACCGTTATAAAGTGTATGTTTCCGGATTTGGCGGTATCGATTGTTTGAACCGATTTCTATTCACAAGAGAAATGATGTGCTGAACTTGTTCTTTTTCCAATCCTTGTTTGATCAATTCTTTAATTGACTCCTTCTTCTCATAAATTGAATAAAGTATTTCATCAGCATCGGTGTAGGAAAGTCCAAGTTCTCCTTCATCGGTTTGACCTTCCCACAGATCAGCGGTAGGGGTTTTATTTATGATGTTCTCTGGAACTCCCACCATTTCTGCGAGTTTCCAGACTTCAGTTTTGTAAAGGCATCCGAGAGGTTCGAGCGCGCAGGCGCCATCCCCGAATTGCGTCACGTAGCCAAGATAGAGCTCGGTTTTGTTGCTTGTTCCAAGTACAAGTGCATGTTCCTTTGCAGCGAGGTCGTAGAGTGTACACATCCGGGCACGAGCCATCATATTTCCTTTGCGAAGTAGGTCTGCATTCTGATCGTAGTTGTCAAAATAGGCATCGACCATTGGAGTAATCTCTCGAATAATATATTTAATTCCAAGTTTTTCTGCAATTAGTTTTCCATCATAAAAACTGTCTTGACTGCCGGTCTTATAAGGCATTAGCACACCGATGACATTATCCTTGCCAAGCGATTCAACTGCGAGATAAGCAACGAGAGATGAATCAACTCCGCCTGACAAACCGATGATTCCTTTTGAGAAACCTGCGTTTCTGAAATAGGTTTTGATGAAGCTGATAATTCTGTTCTTCTCTAATTCAATATCAATATTACGCATAATCTACCTTAATAAAATCATTTTTCTTATTTTGGATGTATAATTATTTCCGGTCAATTGATACAGATAAATTCCGTTCGATAATGTCCTGCCCAGATCGTCCTTACCATCCC
>JACNJG010000152.1 GCA_014382685.1 Candidatus Cloacimonadota bacterium | reverse complement strand
CTCAAAGAGAGATATTAGCAGATTTTCTTGAGTCAAAAGGACACGAAATCTTTACATCATCTTATGGCGTAGAAGGCATAAAAAAATTTTATAAACAGCCCGTGGATGTGGTGATATCAGATTATCGAATGCCGGGAATGAGCGGAAAAGAAGTGCTGGAGAAAATCTTAGAGATAAACCCACTTACTGCCGTCATAATCATCACGGCTTATAGTTCTGTAGATAATGCAGTCGAGCTGCTCAAACTCGGTGCTTTTGATTATATTGAGAAGCCGATCAATCTCGAACTGCTGCTGAATAAAATTAAAAATGCACAAAATTATATTCAGGTGGAGAAGGAAAGTAAAAAAGTTCAAGATGTTATTATCAATGAAGAACTCCCTGTCACTTTTATTGGAGACAGTCCAAAGATAAACGAAATCCTCAGTATTGTAAAAAGGGTTGCTCACGTGGACGCCTCTGTCCTCATCTCAGGAGAAAGCGGAACAGGGAAAGAGGTCATTGCAGACATCATACATCTCCTCAGCCCCAGAAAAAGACATAAGATGATAAAAGTTAACTGCTCTGCCATACCGGAAACCCTCCTCGAAAGTGAGCTTTTCGGACATGTGAAAGGAGCATTTACCGGTGCGATACGCGATAGAAAAGGACGTTTTGAAGAAGCTAATGGAGGCACACTTTTTCTCGACGAGATCGGGGATATAGCTCCGTCAATACAGGTAAAACTTCTCCGCACACTGCAAACAATGGAATTTGAACCCGTGGGGAGTTCTACAACGAAAAAAGTGGATGTACGTATTATCGCAGCTTCAAATAAAAATTTACAAACAGAAGTGCAATTAGGACATTTCCGTGAAGACCTGTATTATAGACTAAATGTAATACCAATTCATCTCCCACCTTTACGGGAAAGAAAACAAGATATAAAAGAGTTGGTGGATCATTTTCTCAGTATGTATTGCGGTGATGAAGATATATCGTTTTCTCACGATGCTCTCATGAAGCTGGTGAATTATCCATGGGAGGGGAATATCAGGCAACTGAAGAATGTGATACAGAGAACGATCGCATTGACTCGCAGTAATGTGATTCACACCGAAGAACTTCCCGATGAAATACAAAAATATCATCCAGTTGATAAAGAAGGAAATACAAAGACAATTGCAAACGTAGAACGCACTCATATAATGAAAATATTGGAAGAGTGTGAATTTAATCAGTTAAGAGCTGCGGAAATGCTCGGGATTCATCGTAATACTTTATCAAGAAAGATTAAAGAATATAATATTGATATTCCAAAATGAGCATGAGGATAGATAAATTTAGAGTAAGAAAGATAATCCAGCTTGTTTCGCTTGGAATATCTGTATCCTTGTTCGTTCTTCTGATACAGGGCACACTTCATGTCGCACACGAGTACTGTCCTTATGCTTCAGTATGTTTCGGTGTGTGGAAGATCGGGGCAAGATTTGCGCCTTTCCTTTTTCCGGTTGCTGTTATTGTTGGCACTGTAATTGCATTCAGTTCGTTATTTTTCGGAAGATGGTTTTGTGGGGATATATGCCCTATCGGAACTCTTCAGGAGCTAATCTATTCTACAAAAAAAACAAAGAAAAAATTTAACCAATTAATACCCTACAAAATTCATAAATATATGAATATTATCAAATACTTAATATTCCTATTTACTGCAGTAACCGCATTTTTGGGAGTTCAATACCTTTATATGAAATTCTGTCCCGTTCTCGCAATCGCTCATATTCAAAATATCGCTATCGCAGGAATTGCTGTGCTTGGCATAGTTATTTTAGTTGGTTTTTTTATTGAAAGATTCTGGTGCCGATACCTTTGCCCTTATGCTGCGCTGATGAATATTTTCCAGAAAATTGCTGATATGATCGGTATCAAACGATATAAAATATTCAGGAATATTCACACCAGTATTAACTGTTTTAATTGTCTTAATTACTGCCCGATGAACATTGACATAGGATATAATGAAAAAATTTCTGACATTAATTGTATCAAGTGTTTGAGCTGTGTGCGCCAATGCTCAAAAACTGATAAAGAAAAAAGTAAATGTATTTATCGAGATTGAGGTATAAAAATGAAAAAAATATATTTGATGATACTTGTAGTTTTGATCGTAGTTCCTCTCACAATATTTGCACAGGACACGACCAAAGTATATAAGGTTGACAAATCAAAATGTATCGGCTGTACTATCTGCACACAAAGTGGAAAATGTCCAACCGATGCGATCGAGATGAAGAACGGGAAAGCAGTTATTGATCCAAGCAAGTGTATTGATTGCGGTAAGAAGTGCCAAGCAGTGTCCCGTGGTAGCGATTAATGAAATTGAAATAGTGGATAGTAGCGCAACAATTGAGGAAGAGATTGTACCTGAAGTTAAAGATTCCAGCACAGTTGAGCCGTCATCATATGTGGTTGATGCTGAGGTTTGTATTGGTTGTAATATCTGTGTTCGCAAGTGTCCTGTTGGTGCGATTACTATGAAAGATGGGAAAGCAATTATAGACTCGACAAAATGTATATCCTGCGGGATCTGTGCTGATGTATGCCCGGTAAAAGCAATACACAAAACGAATGACGAAAAGTAAGAAATATATGAGGTGGACTCATTTGTCGAGACAAAAATAGGCGTTACATAAGTGCAGATGCTGCGGGCGGATACTCGGATAATGATTCGTTATTTCCCTATACTTTCCGCTCTGAAGCTCGGCTGACAAGCAAGTTCATTCATAACTGGATGATGGTCACAAAATTTGCTTATGATGTGTGGGCGAACAAAGAAGTAGATGGGATTTATGTCGGAAAGCATTTTGCCGAGCTGCTTGTTCAGAAGAATTTCTCTTTTACACCAGATAATGAAGTGAGCAAACTGCAACTATCGGCTGCACAATATTTTCTGAACAATCATACTTTATTGAAAACAAAACTGGAATTTTATATCAAAAAAATGATGTTCTCGATTTACTACAGACGCTATATTGGCAAGAACACGCCTTATGATAATAAATTCATCGGGAAGATTTGCTATCCTATTTTCTCCAATGTTCGGTTGTCCTATAGCTATCATTTTCAGAATAATACTGTGATACCTGAAATTCATGCGCATTCATGCGGGATCGATGTACTCTTCTAAAATATGTTGAAAACACTTGCAGAAGGATTCATGCTGGGGCTCGCAACCGGTTCAGTGTGCCTTGTGACCTGCACTCCAATATATCTGCCATATCTGCTTTCTGAAGAACGCAGGTTGATAAAAAGCATTGGTGTTGTCGCAGAAATATCTGTCGGGAGATTTTTTTCTTACATTGCTTTTGGTGCTATTGCCGGATATGTAGGTGCGAATATTTCGCAGATAAATAGAACACTTTTTACTTCCATCGCATACATCCTTCTTTCGGTTTATTTGATCCTAAATGCAGTTCGTGCACGACAGCACGATAAGAAATGTCATATTTCAAAATTTGCAAATATTACAAAAAGTGCCTTTATTCTGGGAATTCTTACCGGAATAAGCTTCTGTCCGGCATTTTTAATTGCTCTTTCCAAAGCAGTAAATCTTGGAGGAGTAGTCAGTGGCATGATGCTTTTTCTCGGATTTTTCGCAGGAACGACGCTCTATCTCATACCGATTGCATTTATCGGTCTGCTATCACGAATTCAGATAATGAAAAAGATTGGACAGGTTGCTTCGCTGGTCATTGCTGCATGGTTTATTTTCAGTGGCATAAGAGGATTGATCCAACTCAATAAGCAACATAGCCCCGCAGAAATCCAGCTAACAGGCAATGAGCGCTTGGTTGATGTCTTCGCACCTGATCAACAGATAATAATTTTATCTTCTGATGAAAATGCTGAGTATTTTGTGTCTTTGCAAGATTCCTTTGCTGCTAGAAACAAACAACACGTCTTATATCTGAAGAACAACGTAGAGTCTGTGGATTCATTACTAAAATACGAAAAGAGTATAGTGTTTTATGATAAGGAAATAGATGATGAAAAATTAAAATCCCTTCTTCATAATTGTGATGTATTTTATATTGAGAAAAACTATCCGATCAGCCGAATGCTGACTTTTCTAAATAAATTTACCTTTAAAACAGAAACAATCCTTCAGTGGGATTTCAAAGAACAATAATTACAAATACTGCATCATATCTTTATTTTCGACCTGCCCGTAAAGCTCGATA
>JACNJG010000076.1 GCA_014382685.1 Candidatus Cloacimonadota bacterium | reverse complement strand
ATTTAAGTTTTGACATTTTATTTGTAATTAGAAATTTGGGTTTAGAAATTAAATCGTGTAGTATTCATTTCAAAAATTAAATTATAAAGGTAGTAAAATGTATAAACTCGTACTGCTCCGACATGGAGAAAGCATCTGGAATAAAGAAAATAAATTCACCGGCTGGACGGATGTCGATCTTTCCGAAAAAGGAATTCGGGAAGCAAAAGAATCCGCAAAATTACTTCAGAAAGAAGGATTCACTTTTGATATCGTTTTCACTTCTGTGCTCAAAAGGGCGATCAGAACATTGTGGATTGTGATGGATGATATGGATATGATGTGGTTGCCTGTGGAACGATCATGGAGATTGAACGAGCGGCATTACGGGGCGCTTCAGGGATTGAATAAAAAAGAGACTGCTGATGAATTCGGTGAAAAGCAAGTGCTTATCTGGCGCAGAAGTTATGATACCCGTCCTCCGGCGCTCACAAAAGATGATCCTCGCTACCCGGGAAACGATCCGATGTATGCAAATGTGCCTAAAAATGATCTACCTCTTACAGAATGCCTGAAAGATACTGTTGCCCGATTCATCCCCTATTGGAAGGAATCCATCATTCCTGCAATTATGCAGAATAAAAAAGTTTTCATTGTTGCGCATGGAAATAGTTTGCGAGCTCTTGTAAAATATTTGGACAATATTTCCGATGAAAAAATCGTTGGTCTCAATATTCCTACCGGCATTCCGCTTATTTATGAATTGGATAAAAATCTGAAAGCCATTACACATTATTATCTTGGCGATCAGGAAAAAGTGCAGCAGGCAATCGATTCTGTGAAAAATCAAATTAGGAAAAAGAAATGAAACGAGAAAAATATCTTGTAACCAGTGCATTACCCTATGCGAACGGACATCTACATATCGGGCATGTAGCCGGTGCATATCTTCCGGCAGATATCTTTGTACGCTTTCAAAAACTGCTCGGCAATGATGTGATCTACATCTGCGGAACAGACGAGAACGGCGCTCCCATCTCTATCAAAGCTGAAGCTGAAGGCAAAACTCCTCGCGAGATCGTTGATCATTTTCATGACAGTATAGTAAAAAGTTTTAAGGATCTGGAAATAGATTTTGATAATTTCTCCGGCACTGCACGTCCTGAGCACACAAGAATTTCTCAAGAATTTTTTCTGAATCTTCTCAAAGCAGGTTATGTACTTCAAAAAACAACTCAGCAGCTCTACTGTGAGCATGACAAACGTTTTCTCGCAGATAGATATATTGAAGGAACATGTCCATACTGCGGTGCAGAAGGAGCTCGCGGAGATCAATGCGATGCCTGCGGGAAACTCATCGATGCAATGAAACTTATCGATCCAAAATGTAAAATTTGCGGTAATAAACCTATTGTGAAAGAAACAACTAACTGGTATATCGAACTGCCGAAATTTGAAAAACCTTTAAGAGAGTGGCTAAAGACAAAAAACTACTGGAAAGAAAATGTGCTCAATTTCATTATGAGTTGGCTGAATGAAGGGCTTATCGAACGCTCGATAACGCGCGACCTCAACTGGGGAATACCTGTGCCACTCGATGAGGCGGAAGGAAAAGTGCTTTATGTGTGGTTCGATGCACCGATCGGATACATTTCTTCAACTGTGGAATGGGCAAAAAATCTTGAAACTCCAGAACGATGGAAGGATTACTGGCTCGATCCGAACACAAAACTTATTCATTTTCTTGGCAAGGACAACATTCCTTTCCATACAATAATCTGGCCATCCGTGCTGATGGAGCAGGAACAAAAGTTCGTCCTTCCTTATGACGTGCCGGCAAATGAATACCTCAATATCAAAGGACAGAAATCATCCACCAGCAGAAATTATGCGATATGGGTAAAGGATTTCGTGAAATATTTTGAACCGGAATTCCTGCGCTACTACCTTGCTGCAAATGCTCCTGAGACAAAGGACAGCGACTTCTCATGGGAAGAGTTTCAGAGCAAAATAAATAACGAACTGGCTAATATACTTGGGAATCTTGCAAACCGCGTATTTACTTTTGTGAAAAAATACTTTGATGGCACGATTAATAAACACCAGGAACTCTCCGAGCTTTCACAGAATACTCTTAATGAAGCTCATAAACTGGTGAATGAAGTCAAAGAATGTTATGAAAACTATCGGGTTCGTAAAGCAGTGAAACTCATAATGGATATTGCTCGTTCGGGTAATAAATATTTTGATGAAACAAAGCCATGGTTTGCTGTGAAAGAAAATAAAGAAGACGCAGCAGAAACGCTTTATGTGTGTGCAGAACTTCTTCGAATAATATCGATCATTCTTTTTCCTGTACTCCCTAAAGCAATGAAAAAACTTCGTGCTATGCTGAATGTGAACACACCTCTAACATGGAATGAGATCGATAATTCATTACGAAAAACCACTCTCGGTACGATCGAACCGCTTTTCAGGAAGATAACAAATAAGGAAGTGACAGAACAAAATGAACTTTTGGAGAAACAATCCGGTTTCGCTCCTACACTGGAGCACAAGCCCGAGATCGAGTATGATGATTTTACCAAAATTGAACTGCGGGTCGTGAAGGTTCTCGCAGCAGAGACAATACCCAAAGCCAATAAACTCCTTAAACTAAAAGTAGATTGCGCAGGTGAGATCCGTCAGGTTATCGCCGGTATTTCTCAATATTATAAGCCGGAAGATCTAGTTGGAAAACAGGTCATTATGCTCATGAACCTGAAACCTCGAAAGCTCATGGGCTTGGAATCTCAGGGAATGATCCTTGCTGCAAACTCCGAAGAAGGCATTGCAGTTGTAGTACCCGAAAAAGACGTTCCTGAAGGAAGCGAAGTTCTGTGAAAAAACTCTTGTTAGTCATCATTAGCACTTTTCTCGTTTCAGCGCTTCATGCTGCTGAGATCAAGAATGATATGCTGTACGTTGATGTCGAGATAGTGCCGAATGCTCACACGATCGAGCTTTCATCAACCGGCACAATTATTATAACTGAAGAAGATTCTCCATTTCAGCTTGAATTCTCGAACACATCCCTTTCTATACAGATCCCTGACGGGATCGAGATCGTTCCTTTCTGGAGGATAGGCATAAAGAAATTTGCCACGCAGCAGGAAGCAGAGGCATTCATTAATACTTTCCCTGAATGTTATATGAAAGAAATTCCAGCAATATCCTTTGATGGAAAACGCTTCTCAATACAAAACGAATTTGCCGTGTATTTGAACAACACTTTCTCATCCTACGAAGAAGCAAAACTGAATGCGGAAATCGATTCCTGGATCGAAGAAGCTTATGAATATTCCTACTGCGACCTCCTGATCTATGATATTGAGCAACAGAAGAATTACTACCTTCGTGCACCGATCAGGATCGAAAGCTCTGCACCGATCACTGTGGAAAATGTACCGAGATCGAATTTCTGGAATCCTTCGGAATTCGTTACACGAGAATACGAATCAGACCTGCGTGTTATGATCAATCAAATTGGTAAGATGAATCTTATCGTCCAATCTGATTTTGAAAATTATGTTGCAGGTGTTATCCCTAATGAAATCGGCACGGATTCACCAATGGAAGCAATGAAGGCACAGGCAATTGCAGCAAGATCAGAAGCACTTTTTAAAGTACTTAATGGAACCCATAAAGACGATGGCTTCGACCTTTGCGCCAGCGTACATTGCCAGGTTTTTTCCGGAATTACGGATATAAATGCAGTTACTGAGAGTGCTGTCGAGAACACACGCGGTATCGTTGGAGTATATAAAGGAAAAATTATCAATGCAGTGTATTCCACAAGCTGCGGCGGCAAAACCGAGACCAGTTCCAATGCCTGGAGCGGAAAAGAAGTACCATACCTCACAAGCATTTATGATGGAAAGGGCTCAAATTCTTATGATCTGACACAAAATTATTATGCCGAGAAGTGGATCAAGGATCCGCAGCCGGTTTTCTGCAATGTGGAAAATGAAAAGGGCTGGGTTAGAAACACCTACACATGGGAAAAGAAATATACGCCGAGTAATTTCCAGCAAATGATGAGCAATAAAGCGAGTTTCGGCGCCTATGTTGGCTATGAGGTACTCGAGCGGGGAGAGTCCGGCAGGATCATAAAGATGAAGCTTAAGGGCTCGCATGGAGAATTGCTTCTCGATAATGAGCTTGTCATCAGGCAAACTCTCGGCGGATTGCGCTCATCGCTTTTCTATATCACAAAGGATTCGGA
>JACNJG010000206.1 GCA_014382685.1 Candidatus Cloacimonadota bacterium | reverse complement strand
AAATATAAAACTCATATTAATTTCATCGAGGATATATCGGAAATTGAAAAGGATATACTATCGGGACAGTTGATCTATGTTGATGATAATGATGATACTCCCAAAATTGAGTTGCAGATTGATGTTGAAGCATGCAGGGGTGGATACTGGATAGATATTAAAGAAGTCTATATTGTTGATAATGAAATCTGTTCTCTCGTTGAAGTTAGAGAACCTCCAGGAGCATCTATAGATGCCATTGTAACAATATCTGATAAGGCTGTAATCAACGCTCATGATTTTCCGATTGGACTTGCCGCAAAAATATTTCATTTCCGGAGATAGGGGGACCTGGCCTAGAAACAGATCCGATGTAATAACCTACGTCAGAGAAGTATCTGAGACTGTAAATAAAATAAAGAAAGGTCGAAAAATCTACGAAAGTGATTATTTAAAATCACCAAAAATCGCATTGAGTATCTATCTGTGTGCTCCTGACTCTACATACAGGATCAGGATTCAGAAAGCCTATTTTATTGAAACTAAAAAAGATTTTCCGGTTATCCAGTTTGTTCAGGTAATTTTGGTAATGATTCGAATACTAACAACATAAAAACGTCATCCAGCTTGTCATGGATCAAGTGTCATTACTTTTCATTACAATAGCGCCGTCATTCCCCTATGATAAAAAGTTCCCGACGAGGGGAAATTTCTCCTATGATAAAAAGTTCCCGACGAGGGGAAATTTCTACACCGAGGAATTTGACATAGATTGAATTACACCTGCGTTTGAGTCTTCCCAAACGATGTTGTTTGACAATGTGAAGTATATAAATTCCAAAAGTTTTCTTGCTGTAGCGATGATGGCTTTTCCGCTTCCTTTTTGTCTTTTTATTCTTTGATAAAATTCTTTCAAAATCGGATTGTGGCTTATCATTCCCAATGTGCATTGTACCAGTGCTGCCCGCACCATCCTGTTTCCTTTTTTGGTGATTCTGCCGTAATGGATGGTATTGTTCGATTGTCTGACACTCGGTATCATTCCGAAATAAGAATTGAGATTTTTCTTATCTTCGAAATCATCGATGTTTCCTATTCCGGAAGTGAAAATCGCAGCCGTAACATCACCGATCCCTTTGATGCTCCTATGATAAAAAGTTCCCGACGAGGGGAAATTTCTACACCGAGGAATTTGACATAGATTGAATTACACCTGCGTTTGAGTCTTCCCAAACGATGTTGTTTGACAATGTGAAGTATATAAATTCCAAAAGTTTTCTTGCTGTAGCGATGATGGCTTTTCCGCTTCCTTTTTGTCTTTTTATTCTTTGATAAAATTCTTTCAAAATCGGATTGTGGCTTATCATTCCCAATGTGCATTGTACCAGTGCTGCCCGCACCATCCTGTTTCCTTTTTTGGTGATTCTGCCGTAATGGATGGTATTGTTCGATTGTCTGACACTCGGTATCATTCCGAAATAAGAATTGAGATTTTTCTTATCTTCGAAATCATCGATGTTTCCTATTCCGGAAGTGAAAATCGCAGCCGTAACATCACCGATCCCTTTGATGCTGATCAGGTTTTTGTGCTGGGGAAGCTGATTTTCTTCCTTTTTCAGTTCATTTTCGATTTCAGAGATAGATTCGTCGAGGTAGATTATATGCTTGACCAACAATTCTATTTCTTTTTTAACCAGTGGATCGCACCTGAGATTTTTTAGAAATTCAAATCCCTTTTTGGTGAACGGTTTTTTTGGGTAAACGAACACACCGTTACCAATTAAGATATTGTGAATTTTATTTTTACATTGTGTTCTTTGTTTGACGAACTTTTCTCTGGTTTTCAATATGCTTTTTATATATGCCTGTTGTTTGTTCATGATTCTAGCTTCCGGCAGTTTTCCCATCATGAGGAATTCCGCCAAAGTTTCAGCGTCTCTTTTATCGGTTTTTTTGCTTGACGAACTGATGATTTTGAAATTTCCTGGGGCAACTAAGACGACTTTTTCCACTATAGTAACCAGTTCTTCGCAGAATATCCGGCTGTTTGCTATCGCTTCGACAGCTATTTCATCTTCGGGATTTAGAGTCTTTTTGAACCTGTTCAGACTTGTTAGTTTGTATTCTTTGAATATTTTATTATCTTCACTGTCTAAATAACAGACAGTAAAATTGTCTTTGTGTAGATCTACACCGAGATAACGTTTCATTTTTCTTCTCCTTGTTATTGATGACCACTCGGAGCAGAAATTTTGCTGGTATCACCATTCTCCTATTCGGGCTATTTTGCCCATTAGGGTGATTCGGATAAAGGCTTGACCTATCTGGCTAACGGGATCAAAAGTCCCAGGAATGACGTCGGCCTTTAGCCTATCTGCTTCCGAGCATTTCTATAATTAGTGTCTGAACGAAAAGCATCTAAGTTATTAATATTTTGTATCTAACATAGAGATTTTCGATGTAAAGAATTTCTTTGTTCTTTGAAATAACCTATATTTATTTAAAAAAAGCTTTGCTTAAAGCTTGTAATATTAAATAGATAATATTATATTATAGGCACTTGTTTTTTAGGTTCACAGACAATCTTCAGTAAACTTGGAGTCCCTTCATAGTGCGTACCATTATCCATCGCCAACTGAAAATCGGGGAAACCGATATTGGGTCGATTAACCTCGACTCCCGTTCACGGGATGAAATTCCCAAGCTTCTTAAAGGATTGCAGCATATTTATTGTACTCCCGAACTGAATGAAAGAGTATTTGCCATCCTTCAGGATGTTGTCCCCAAAGGCACTGATGTCAACACCGGTCGTCCCGGCATGGAACTATGGAAAATTCTGGTCCTTGGATCACTGCGATTGATCTGTAACTGGGATTATGACAAACTCAAAGAAATTGCGGACAACCATAAAACTTTGCGCCAGATGTTAGGACACGGATTATACGACGATGATATAACCTATCCGGTTCAAACCCTGAAAGATAATATTGCACTTTTGACTTCTGAAGTTTTGGACAGAATAAATCAGGTGGTCGTGGAAGCCGGTCATCGACAGCTGCATAAAAAAAAAAGAGGCAAAACTAAAAGGACGCTGTGACTCCTTTGTGGTTGAGACCGATGTTCATTTTCCAACCGACATCAACCTTTTATTTGACGCCTTTCGTAAAGTCCTGACCTTGATTGCCACGCTTTGTTCTCAAATCCCTCTAAGCGATTGGCGTCAAAGCGCACATCTGATCCGGAAGGTTAAACGGTTGTTCAGGGCTGTCCAAAAGATGAAGCGTTCTACCTCAAAGAACCCGGAGAAAAAAAAGGAACAAGAAAAGAAGATCGAAAAGGCTTACCAAAACTACCTGTCAGAAGTTGAATACCAGCTTGACCGTGTCCGCGAAACTTTGGAAAAACTGCAAAGTTATGAGCAAGATTTTGAAAAACCAATTTTTGTAATCAGACAGTATTTCACAGATGCCGAACGTCAGCTCGATCAGATTCGGCGTCGGGTCCTCGCAGGCGAAACCATGGCTCACGAGCAAAAAGTGTTTTCGATTTTTGAACCCCATACCGAATGGATTGTTAAGGGCAAAGCTGGTATTTCTCAAGAACTTGGGTTACCGGTGTGCATCCTTGAAGATCAGTATGGGTTTATCCTTAATCATCGTGTTATGCAGCATGAGAAAGATATAGATATCGCTGTTTTATTCACCAGGGAAACTGTGGAAAAATTTCCAAAACTGTCCGGCTGCAGCTACGATAAAGGGTTTTATTCCCCGCAAAATCGAGAAGATTTGGAACAAGTTCTCGAAAAAGTCATCCTTCCGAAAAAGGGCCGGCTTTCAGCTCAAGATAGTGAACGGGAACATTCAGATAGTTTTCGTCAGCTTCGCCGCCGGCATTCTGCGGTAGAATCAGCGATTAATGCCTTGGAAAATCATGGCTTGGATCGATGTCCTGATCATGGAATTGTTGCTTTTAAGCGTTATGTATCCTTGGCAGTAGCAGCCCGCAACCTGCAAAAATTAGGAAATATCATCCTGCAAAAGGAACAAAAAACGAAACGACGAAAAGCCGCTTAATCAACACAGAATATCGATATTACTATTTTGGACAGGTGAACTCTGTCAAATAATCAAGCTATAGCCTTTAATAACAGAATATTACATACAGAAGTCGAAAATTTCTCAAGATAATGATAATTTCATTTAGCCTTCGCCGGGAAAATTACGGCTCACATTTGGAAAAATTCTTGTTTAAACCAATATTGTTGGGTTTTCGTTCAGACACTAATTA
>JACNJG010000209.1 GCA_014382685.1 Candidatus Cloacimonadota bacterium | reverse complement strand
GCAGGAAAAGGAGCACTCTTGAGTTTTTTTGGATCGATAGGTGCCGGACTGCGCACACGCCTTCAGAACACCAAAGAGTTCTATCTCTTTGTGATTCATGTCTCTCGTAAAACTCTAACCTTCCACAGGCAAAAACAGATAGGATTCATCGTTCTGCTACGTCAGATAATGTTCACTGGCTACGAAGCGCTCCCTCTCATCATTTTTATAGCCCTAAGCATTGGCGGACTCATCATTCTTGAGGGAAATTATATACTCAGCGGGTTCGGGCAGAGCCAACTTGTGTATGTGATACTCGTCACAGTAGTGATCCGTGAGCTGAGCAGTATCATAACAGCCCTCATAGTTATTGCTCGGTCAGGCACAGCCATTTCCACCGAACTCGGCAACATGACCATCAACAACGAGATAAATCTTCTGCGGTCATTTGGCATTTCACCTATTTCCTATCTTGTAGTATCACGATTTATCGGTGTTGTGGTCTCTATGTTTCTGCTTACGATATACTTCAATCTTGCAGCAGTTATTGGTGGCTGGCTTTTTTCAACGATTTTTTATCCCACAAATTTCGGTTATTTTATGAGCCAGTTTTTGTATCAATTAACCTTTGCTGATATTATTATTTTTGTGATCAAGTCTTTAGTTTTCGGTACAGCCATAGCGCTTATCTCTTGCTACCATGGCTTGAAGGTTTCCACAGCATCGACAGAAGTTCCTCAACGTACCATAAAAGCTGCTGTGTCCTCATTGATCGCTGTGGTAGTATTTGATATCATTATAACAGTACTATTTTATATCTTATAGCATCATGAATATAGAAATAAAAAAATTGTCCGTTGATATTGATGAAGACATCATCATTAAGAATATTTCCTTTTCAGTTGCAGAGCATGAGTCTTGCATAATTGTCGGCTCACATGGTTATTATAACGGTATTCTTCTGAATGTGCTTGGTGGATTTTATGATCCTGTTGGTGGCACGGTCTTTGTTGCTGGGAAAGATATCTATTCCAAAACTGCGGGCGAAGTCATAGATCTGAGAAGGAAGATATCCTTTGTATTTCAAGAAGGTGCATTTCTGTCCAACCTGACTGTGCTTGAAAACTTACTTCTGCCTGTAAAATTCTATACAAAGAAATTTATTAAAACAAAGGTCATAAAAGAGATAAAGGAATATTGTGATTATTTTGATGTACCGGCTGTTCTCGAAAAACGCCCTGCCTTTATTTCATATACTTCGAAAAAGATACTTGCCCTAATACGTGCACTTATTACACATCCTGAAATGATAATAATCAACAAGCCATTATTCAATCTTGATATTAGGAATCAGATCAAGGTGACAAATTTGCTGAAAGATATTAAGAAAGAGGGCAAGACCCTTATCATTGCAAGCAATTCCTATGATGTAATTAAAGCCATCGCTGATCAGGTGGTGCATATTGAGAAGGGCTCGATACAGAAAATAATGTACGCAAAAAATAAAGATTTTTTAAAAGAAATAAAAAAATTAGATATATTATCAGACTTATTAGGAGTCGAAGATGAAGTTTAAATTTAAACATACAGATAAAATCGTAGGAATGTTTTTTCTTGTTGCAGTTATGGCACTCATCTTTACGCTGGTGGTTGTTGCTGCATCAAAACGGATATTTGATAAAAAATATTATTTCACGACGCAATTTGTCGATGCCACAGGTCTTTCAAGCTCGACCAAGCTGTACTTCAAAGGATACGAGATCGGCAGATTGAAAAAATATACTCTTAATATTAGCAATCAGATCGATGCGGAACTGATTGTCTATAAGGAATTTAGAGACAAAATTGTAGAGAATTCAGCAATTTTCAAAGCTACGAGTCCTTTAACCGGAAAAAGCACAATGGAATTTTTGCAAGGACCGGATTGGAACAAGGTGCTGGCAGAAGGGGAGTATATTCCGTCCCTCGATACCCCGGAAGGAAAAAAACTTCTCAAAGAAGGGCTGATAAAAAGGAGCGGCGATATGATGGAGTCCGTGCTGAAAAATGTGGATCAATTACTGTATAACCTTACGCAGGATAATAATCCCGACCAGGGAGCACTTTTCCGTATGTTGTATAACCTCGCTAATATGACAGAGAAAATGGATGTTTCATTGGGAGAGGTCAATACCCTCCTCGCTTCTTTCCAGAAGGATAATAATCCCGAGGATGGCGCCATGTTCCGCATTCTGAGCAATGTCGCAGATCTCACTGATGATTTTAAGGGCACTGCTGCACAGCTTGATGAAATGCTGAGTAATTACAAAGATCCTGATGGTCTTGTAGTAAAACTCATCGATCCCGATAAAGAAAATCTCATATTTCCCATGCGCGATATGCTGCTCTCTCTCAATGAAAATCTTACTTCAATGAATAAAATTCTGGAATTCCTGTATCAGCAGATGCCAGAGTTTGCAGACATTTTAGCAAAGAGCAAGGTTACCTTGCAAACTGCGCAGAAAACGCTGGAAGCCGTCAACAATAATCCCTTCCTTCGCGGAGGTATAAAAGATGAAGCTCCAACCCAGCAAAAGAATACAAAAATCAGATTAATGGATTTAGACAAATGAAAAAAATAATATTATTCTTTGGACTTTTAGCACTTTTGGCGTGTTCAAGTTTACCCAAATATGTGGAACTGCAATCCACAAAAGACGCAAATGACATCATGAAGCGTGCCCAGAAAGCAGAAGCCGACAGCTATTATGAACAAGCACAACATCTCTTTGATAAAGCTTTTGGCTTATATACGAGCGTGGATAATCTCAAAGGGATCATCATTTCCGGTCTTGCTGTGGCGCGGCAGTATTATTACCTTGAAAATATGGAGCAGTACGATGAGTGGTATATGAAGATGTCTGTCATTGCTCACAATGATGCACCGGACCTCATCCCGCTTCTGTACCTTCTACAGATGGAAGTTGCTTTTGATACGGAAGAATACGGCAGGGTGATAACCTTGTCTCTGGCAATTGATACTTCACAAAAAGAGATGCAGACAGAGCTCCTTTCATACCGTTTATTGGCTTTGCTGAAGACCGGACAGCCCTATCAGAATGAGTTTGACGGGATAAAGAAAAATATTGCTCCTCTTCGTTCCATGTTTAAAAGGAACAAGCTCGATGATCCCAAGATAGTTTCATATGCTGCTTACACACTTGGCTATGCGCTGAGCAAGCAGAAGCAATGGGAAAAGGCGCTGGAATTCTTTGATATTGCTCATGAATACGATCAACTTATCGAGAACACAAGCGGATTGGCTGATGATGTGTATGCAGTTGGAGTTGCCTATGAAAATCTTGGTGATACCGAGATGGCGCTTAGCTGCTTCATTCGGGCAAAGGATATGTATGATATCATAAATAATGATGAGATGAGTTCGGTTACAGAAGCAAAAATAAAGAACATTACGCAATAAATTTTGTGAATTATGGGAATTAGTCAGGATATATTTTTTAAGATTGATAAAATATACCTAATTTTATGATCAAAGAAATCACTGCAAAGACTATTCTCAATCATGTCAAACAGCCGGACACGTGGTTTGGACTGCGCTATAATCTGAATCTTTATCGCGGATGCCAGCACCAGTGCATCTATTGTGATTCCAGAAGTGACTGCTATCAGATAGAGAATTTTGCAGATATTCTTGTGAAAGTGAATGCTATTGAGATTCTGCAGGATGAACTCCCGCGAAAACGCAAAAAAGGAACTATTGGTTTTGGCTCGATGAACGATCCATACATGCCAATTGAAAAGGAACGAGAACTCACAAGAAAAGCGTTGGAAGTAATTCAAAAGAACCGTTTTCCTGTTCATATTCTTACCAAAAGCACGCTTGTTCTCAGAGATATTAATATCCTAAAAAAGATTGCAGAGCAATATGCAGCAGTCAGTTTTACTATTACTACCGCAGATGATGAACTCTGCAAAAAGCTCGAACCGGGTGCACCTGTTGCGTCCCAAAGATTTTCTGCAATGAAAGAATTAAGCGATAAAGGAATTTACACAGGTATTTTGATGATGCCAATTCTGCCCTTTATTGAAGATACAAAAGAAAATATTGAAGCTCTGGTTTCACAAGCTGCGGAAAGCGGCGCATCGTATATTCTTCCCTGGTTTGGTATGTCGCTCCGCAGCGGGCAGCGGGAATATTTTTATGCTAAATTAGATGAGTTTTTTCCGAGTATGAGAAGAAAGTATGAGATCCGTTATGGCGAGCAATATCAGTGTGCAGTTCCTCACGCACAAG
>JACNJG010000069.1 GCA_014382685.1 Candidatus Cloacimonadota bacterium | reverse complement strand
AAAACTCTCATCACCTGCCCGCATTTTTATGAAATACACTCCGGAAGGCATATCCTGACAATTTCCCTGGTTACTCCAGCAATTCAACTCTATCAACATTTATTCTTTCCGATGTCTTTTTATTCAAACATCTCGCTTTGTTTTTTTATCTGTTTGCCTGTCTGTTCGAGACCGAAATGCTTATATGCTTTTTCTGTGACTTCTCTCCCGCGAAGGGTTCGTTTCAGAAATCCTTTTTGCAGTAAATAGGGTTCGTATATTTCCTCTATCGTGCCGGGATCTTCGCCAATCGCCATGGAAATTGTTTTCAGTCCAACCGGTCCGCCCTGGTAAAACTCGATGATCGTCTGAATGAGCTTCTTATCCATCTCATCCAAACCCAGCTCATCAACTTCCAGCATTTTGAGGGCAGCATCAGCGATTTCTTTTGTGATAACGCCATCGCCTTTTATCTGTGCGTAATCCCGAACACGTCGAAGAAGACGGTTTGCAATTCTCGGAGTCCCGCGGGAACGGCATGCAATTTCCTGCGCTCCATCCTTCTTTATTTCTACATTCAGCAATTTTGCGGAACGCAGCACTATCTTAAAAATCTCTTCCGTTTCATAATAGTCCAGCCGAAGCACCAGCCCGAACCTGCTGCGTAGCGGTGAAGTGATCAGTCCGGCACGCGTGGTCGAACCTACAAGTGTAAACGGTTCGAGGTTAAGTCGCAGTGTTCTCGCGCTCGGTCCCTGGTCGATGATGATCTCAAGATTGAAATCCTCGATCGCAGGATAGAGGTATTCCTCCACAATATGATTGAGCCGATGTATCTCATCAATAAAAAAGACATCCTTTGCGCTGAGATTTGTCAGAATACCAGCCAGATCGGACGGCTTCTCTATTGCAGGACCGGATGTAGTTTTGAGTTCGGTCTTAAGCTCATTTGCAATAATAATAGAAAGCGTGGTTTTTCCGAGACCCGGAGGACCGTAAAAAAGAATGTGGTCAATGGGCTCATTGCGTTGCTTGCACGCCTCGATCGTGATTGAAAGGATCTCCTTTATTTTTTCCTGTCCGACAAAATCCTTCAGCGTTTTCGGACGCAGTGTGGTATCATAAGTAACATCGTCATCCATCATTTCAGGATCTGTTATTCGTTCATCCATATAAACCTCATTACATTTCTTTGAGCTCGAGGATCCTGTCGCGGATCTCGGCAGCTTCTTCGAAGCGCAAATTCCTTGCCAGGCGGTTCATTTCTTTTGTCAGCAGTTCGATCGCGTCTTCTTTGCTATTTATTGTGAGATACTTTTTGAAATCAAGTTTTTTCTGTTCGTCAGCACGGAAACCCTTTTTCTGCTCCTTTTTAAATTCGGCAACAGAGGTGGACTGCATGATGCTTTCGATTGTTTTGCTGATCGATTCGGGGGTGATATTGTGCTTTTTATTATACTCTTTCTGGATCTTTCTGCGGCGGTTCGTTTCACTGATCGCATACTTCATTGCTTCCGATATTTTATCAGCATAGAAAATTACCTTGCCATCAATATGCCGCGCAGCACGTCCCGCAGTTTGAATGAGGGAGCGAGTTGAGCGTAGAAATCCTGCTTTATCAGCATCAAGAATTGCAACAAGCGCCACTTCCGGCAGATCGAGTCCTTCCCGAAGAAGGTTCACGCCAATTAGCACATCGAATTCGCCCAGCCGCAAATCCCTGATGATCTCAATTCTATCCAGCGTATGCACTCCGCTATGCAGATACTTTGCTCTCACCCCGATTTGTGAAACATAGTTCGTTAAGTCTTCTGCCATTTTTTTGGTCAGGGTTGTCACGAGCACGCGCTGCTTTTTCTCTACGAGTTTTTGGATTTGTTCGAGCAGGTCATCAACCTGAAATTCTGCTTTTTTTAGTTCGATCTCCGGATCGATAAGACCGGTTGGACGCACTATCTGTTCAACGATCACTCCTTGTGATTTATCAAGCTCATAGGCAGCAGGCGTGGCAGACATAAACACAACCTGGCTCATCATATTCTCGAATTCATGGAATTTCAAAGGACGATTATCATACGCAGATGGCAGGCGGAATCCATTATCAACCAACGATTTCTTTCGTGAGAAATCTCCACCGAACATGGCATGGATCTGCGGAATCGAAGCATGAGATTCATCGATGATCATGAGGTAATCATCTGGAAAATAATCCAGCAGGCAGGTGGGACGCTCCCCTTGTTTTCTTCCTGAAAGATGACGCGAATAATTCTCAATGCCGGATACAAAACCAACCTCTCGGAGCATTTCGAGGTCAAAACTTGTTCTCTGCTGGATGCGCTGTGCCTCTATCCACATATTTTTATCTTTGAAATACTTCACCCGCTCTTCCATTTCCTTTTTGATATTGCCAAGTGCGTTTTCAAGATTTTCCGGAGAGGTAATGAAATGCCTTGCAGGATACACTGCATACTCCTCAAGCTCTTCCAGAATTTCTCCTGTGAGCGGATTGATGCGATATAATTTTGTGATCTCATTGAGATCAAACTCGACTCTGATAGAATTCTCGAGATATGCAGGATAAATTTCCACTACATCGCCACGCACACGAAATGTCCCTCGCTGAAATTCAAAATCGTTTCTTGCATAATAAATATCCACCAGTTTACGAAGAAGAGAATCTCTTTCCAGCTCCTGTCCAACTTTCAGATTGATGAGCGATTCCCGGTATTGCTCGGGTACACCCAAGCCATAAATACACGATACGCTCGCAACAATGATCACATCCCTGCGCTCCATCAAAGACATTGTGGCACGCAGCCGAAGTCTATCTATCTGCTCGTTAATATCCGCATCTTTTTCAATATAGGTGTCGCTAATAGGCAGGTAAGCTTCCGGCTGATAATAATCATAATAACTCACGAAATATTCGACTGCATTCTTTGGGAAAAGCTGTTTCATCTCACCAAAAAGTTGGGCTGCGAGGGTTTTATTATGAGAAATAATGAGCACAGGTTTTTCTGCATTTTTGATGACATTTGCGATGGTGAAAGTTTTACCAGAACCGGTTACACCGAGAAGTGTCTGGAAGGGAATGTTCCTTTTAATATTATTTGTAAGTTCCTCAATTGCCTGAGGTTGGTCGCCTCGGGGAGCATAATCTGATACTAATTCAAAGTGTTTCATGATTTTGTGTAAAACTTGACAGGTTATCCTTTACATGATGAAAAAATAACTTACCATTTTATCAGGGCCCATAGCTCAGTTGGTAGAGCTCCCGGCTCATAACCGGGCGGTGAGAGGTTCGATCCCTCTTGGGCCCACCATTTTTTTTATTAACCTTTCTTGTAGAATACGCCCATTCTCTAAACTCGTTGAATATCAAAACTTAATAATTGGCTACAATATTATTTACTCAACCTGCAATTTAAGAAGTTCGAGGATCGTTTTATTATCAGTAGCTTTTAAAATTTTGTCTTTAATATGATCTTCTCTGAAAAGTTGGCTTAAATAGGAAAGTGCGAAAAGGTGTTGCTGCTCGGTCTTCAATAGTAATAGAAAGAACAGATTGACCGGTTCCCTGTCCAGAGAGCGGAAATCAAGACCCTCTCTTGAAATGCCGAGAAGAACTGCGGAAAAATTGATCTTATCAGTGTGAACGCTTCGTGGATGCAGAAATGCTACGCCGCTTCCAATACCAGTGGAAAGCAAACGTTCCCGCTTGCTAAGCATATCAAAGAGCCAGCTCTGCTTGGAGCATACGCTGTTTTCCTTAGCAAATTGTGACATCGATGCGAGCACTTCAAATCGGTGTTTTGCATTCATATCTCTGAGAATAAAATCCGAATTTATGAACGAGAAAAATCTGCTGACCACATTTTCCAGCGCGATCTTCTCAACATTTGGTTTATCCTGCGTGTCTTTCCACGCTTCAATATCATCTTTGATAAAACGCCACTGATTACCGACTTTGATCCCTTTGAGTTGTTTCAAAGAAACTAAATTCACCAGTGTTTCCGGTGACATGTCTAAAAATTTTGCAGCTTCACCCAAGGTTAATATTTCATCTTTTGCCATTTGGTTTGCCTCCAATAAATAAAGTACAATTGAAGAAATTGTAGTCAAACTTTTTATTATAAAATTTCCAATTTCAAATTAATAGCATGCAGATTAAGCAGATTTTCGCAGATCAAGAGTCAAAACTAATTATTCATTTTCTTAATTTATTTTCATGTTAATTCGTGTTTAAATTTCTTTTTCAAATTAATAATTCAAGGATTTTCACGAATGAACGCGGATCAAAGATATTATTTCATAATTTCCCCATTTCCATTTTTCTAATTTTTTTTCGTGTTAATTCGTGGTTAAATATCTTTTT
>JACNJG010000204.1 GCA_014382685.1 Candidatus Cloacimonadota bacterium | reverse complement strand
TATATCAATCTGATATAACATATATCAATAATACCTTGACTTGAACAGATTTGTGTGGTTCATGTTTTCCTGTTAATTTAACCTATCTTGCTTTCAGTATGCAAATTAACTATTCCTATGATTTTTTTGGCACGATATTTGATTTATAAAAAATAAAAAAAGTACATAGAGGTGTTAAAAATGAAACATAATTCAATTATTTTATTATGGAAAGAAAGAAAAAAGCTATATAACCTCCCTAAGAAATAACATAGCTTCACAAAGGGAAGCGTCCCCCGCTTCCCTCCCTTTTTCAAATTTTCAAAATAATGAAAGGAGAAACAAATGAAAAAGTTAAGTGTAATCCTGGTTGTATTGCTCTTTGGAGCGGCAGCCATGCTCAATGCAGGTGAACCATTCGTTTTTGCGGTTGACGGATGGGGACAGGAAGATGTCGAAATGGATATCGACATGTCAGATCTGGAGCAGTTAAAACAACTCAAGAATCTCAATGAAGATCAAATTAAAAAGATCAAGATTTCCATGTCAGGTGAATACAGCGCAGATAGTCCTCTGCTTGGTGTGTATCTTTCTGACATGACCTTTCAAGATGCCTATGAAATGCACTATGATTATAATTATGGTGTCCTTCTTTCCGGCGTCGTTCCCGGTGGCGGAGCTCAACAAGCCGGTCTTATGAAAGGCGATATCATCATGGAATTCGGCGGTCAAAAAGCTCGCTATGAAAGCCAACTTTCAACTATGATCAAGAGCAAAAAAGCTGGTGAAACTGTCGATATTGTTTTCTTTAGAAATGAACAGATCTATGAAACTCAAGCTGTGCTTCAATCGCGCCAGAAACCCAAAATCGATGAAACTACAGGTGAAGTAATCATCCAAAAGAAACGCAAATTAGATGCAGGTGGCGGCGGCGGTAGCTGGATCCCTATGTGGTTTGTCGATAAGAATAAATTTGAAGATGTGAACAGTGTTATCAAAGCTTTTGGCTTCACTCCGCTTCGTGAAGACGGAATTTTCCTGAATGGATTTGGCGGTAAAGGCAACATCGGCAAGAACTGGTTCCTTGGTGGAATGGGTGAATGGTATTCAATCGACAGAAAAATGATCGATACTACCGGTGTGAAGAGAATGAAATATGGTCTTGGATTTGGTGGAGTTACTCTTGATAAGCGTATCATGCTCTCAAAGAATCTTGCCACATCCCTTGGCTTTATGCTTGGCTGGGGAGGTCATACACTCGAGCTTTCTCACGTTGGCGACAACTATGATTGGAACGAGCTGAACAGTCAACTTGCAAGCTCAACAAATAACTATGTAAAATTAGAGAAAAACTACATTCTTTTACAACCTAAATTTGAAGTTCTATATCGTTTGACTGATTGGCTTGGAATCCGTGCAGCAGTTGGATATATGCTCAGCTACTCCTATCACACCGGCTGGAATGCAAATATCTGCGATGACATCTTTGAAGTTACGAACTCACCAGAAACCAAGCTTGATGGTTTGACTATCAGCGTGGGTCCATGGTTTGGATTCTAAATTATTGGTTTATAAAGCCCCGCCAAATCTGACGGGGCTTTTTTAAGGAGTCATCATGAAATTTTTAAAAGTTCTAATCCTATTGGTTCTTATACCACTGCTCTTTGCATCTTGCGAGTTCCATTTTGATGGAGACAAAGTTCGTGTCAAAGGCATTACCCTTGAGCATTCACGAACCATTACTCTAATAGACAATGAGAAATATGACACTTTCATTGTTGAAGCCCACTCCGGAAATATCGCACTTGATGGCGGACAATCCTATAATCTGGAGATCAAAATCTGGGAAAAGTATGAAAATGATGTAACACTCACTATTCAGAATGGAAAGCTTGTCGGAAAAACTGCTTCAGGAAAACCGTTTGCAATTGCAAAAATCGAAGGTATAATCCCGACAAATACATCCATTGATATCCAAACCGGAGCTGGAAATATCATGATCAGTAATATGGATGGCAAGGACTTTGAAGTGGAAACCGGTGCTGGAAACCTGAATTTTGATAACTGTAATTTTACGGAAATGGAATTTTCAACCGGTGCTGGAAATATCAATGCATCCAATATAAAAACAAACAATATCGAGATGAACACAGGCGCCGGGAATATTCTTATCAAATCTCTTATCGCAATTGAACTGGAATGCAATACCGGTGTAGGCAATATAGATGTATTCAACTCTACTGCCAAAAATGCAGATTGCAATACCGGCATAGGAAATATCTCAGTTTCAGAATCTCAATTCGAGCGACATGATTTCAATACCGGTATTGGCAAAGTAAATTATCGAAATAACGGCAAATCTATAGAACTATAAACATAGCAATTAATCGAGGATAGGTGGTTTGGACTGCTTATCCTCTTTTTTAATTTAAACTTGCCAACTTTTATCAAAATTTTCAAATGTAACAATATAATTATCAGGAGTACATAAAATGCTTGAAGCACTATCAAAACAGATCACCACGCTCGTTATCGCTGCCGGTTCGCTCTTTTCATCACATGTTACTCCAGTATTTGATAATTGTTCGTATCACCTTCAGGATAATGTGCTTGTTTTTTCCGGAAGGATCGTTAATTGCTATAATAAAGATATCGACCAGATAATGCAGTCGGGTCAGCAGATACTGTTGGAATTCACATACCGAATACACGAACATGGTCGTGAAATGCCTCTTCATGTGAATTCAGAAACCCACGTGATCAAGTATGATGTGGTTGATAAATTTTTCAATATTGATAAAACAGAAGAAGGGGAAAATTTTATATTTCTCGATTTTGATGAAGCAAAACAGCATTTTGTTCTACTCGAAGTCCTGAACATTCAGCATATAGATTTTTTTGAAGAGGGCAGGGAATATTTCTTTGAGGTTACTGCATCTTTACATTCAGTGTATCTCGAGGAAATGGAAAAAAATATTGAATTGATGAAATACTGGAACAATAAATCTCCTACCTATCGCTCGCCGATCTTTTCACTTCAAGATCTAAAGTCATGAAACTCCCATCCTTTAAAATACAAATAATTGTCATAATGTTTATTCTCCTGTTGTTATCAGGACTATTAACAAGATATTTTTTCATGACACAGTTCAATGATTATTCTCAGGATATTACTTCGCTGAATTTGTATGATAAAGTACACGATCTCTACAGCAAACATAAGGATGCTATCGACAAGGAAGAGGTCTCCCCAATTCTCACAGACATAAATAAAATCGAGCTCACCACCTATCTTTTCCGCAAAGATATGACTCTATATTCTACACTGTATGTTGTTATTTCCGGGCTTGTGGTTCTTATAATTCTGCTGATCTTCCTCACACTTATTACCCGTCCCTTGAACCGTTTGCAGGCAGATACCAAAAAAATTGCTGCCGGTGATCTGAAAACCCGGGTTCGAGAATCCAGATTTTCTCCGATAAATGGGCTTATTGTTTCTTTCAACAATATGGTAGAAGAGTTGGAAAGCAATCGTGATAAACTTCTGCAGGCAGAAAAGGATATGATGTGGCGTGAAATGGCACAGGTCATGGCGCACGAGATCAAGAATCCGCTTACACCACTTCGGCTTTCTGCAGAACGTATGGAAATGAAATACCATGGAAAAAGCGAAAATTTTGATAAAATATTTCAGGATTCTATGGAAATTATCAATGAGGAAATAAACAATCTGCAGCATCTTGTGAAAGAATTTTCCAAATTTGCCCGTATGCCTTCTGCAAACTTCGAAGAATATGACATCAATGAGCAGATTCGTGAAATCATTCCTCCATATCGTGGAAAGGCAGATATTACCCTTACTCTTGATCCGGAAATACCTAAATTCTTCGGTGATAAAATGCAGATGAAGCAAGTTTTTGTGAATCTTATTCAGAATGCCATACAGGCGATGCCCACACGGGGTATGATCGAAATCTTATCAAAATACGAGAATGGAAATTTTATTTTTAAACTAAAAGATTCCGGTGACGGCATTCCCCCTGAGGACATGGAAAGAATTTTCCGCCCATATTATACTACCAAAGAAAAGGGCACCGGACTTGGACTTTCAATTGTAAAAAGGATGATAAACCAGCATCAGGGAACAATTGAAGTTGACAGTAAAAAGGGTGAAGGCACTATTTTTATTATAAAAATTGGATCTTTTAAGAATTAAGCGGGTAAGTTGTAAATAATATCCAATATCCAACAAGGAATATCCAATCCCAGTGAAATAAAAAATAGATTTCACGGGACAGGTTATGAAGGAAAAAGATAAATGAGCGAGAAAGAAAAGAATAGAGAAAATAATCAAAAGAAGTTCGATTTACAGGATCGTCTTATTGATTATGCAGTTAGAATTATTAAAGTTTCTGAACAACTACCTGACA
>JACNJG010000157.1 GCA_014382685.1 Candidatus Cloacimonadota bacterium | reverse complement strand
ATAGTAGATCCCGCCTTCGCTTTATCAAAAGAGAAGTATGAGCAAGACTTTGCAGAGTTTTTCGTTCTTAACTCCACTTTCGCTTCGCTCCTGTGAAGTCAAGTCCGAGATGCAAGACTTGAATCGCAGCGAGTGAAACGAGTGTGATTCGAGAATTGCGAATGAGAGAAATGAGATGATTGTGTTTTGCCATTCTCGCTTCATGCTTCCCCACGAAGCAAGTCTGAAAAAAAGCCGAACTCCCAAAAGTCCGGCTTCTTCTATATCAGATGATTCTGCTATTCTATTTATATTTCACACATTCATCAAATTTCTTATGTGTTTTAAACCTGGTCATGCCGAATTTTCCAAAGATAGAATCAATAAATGAATAAACAACAGGAATAACAAATAGGGTAAGAAGTGTGGCGAATGCAAGCCCGAATGCCATGCTGACTGCAACCGGTTTCCAATCCTGCACTTCGCTGGCAGTAGAAAGAAGAATGGGCATAAATCCTGCAATTGTGGTTATTGTCGTCATCAAAATAGGACGAAGTCGAACTGTTCCGGCATTTATGAGTGAATTCCATCTGTCAACACCCTTTTCTCTTTCGCTATTCACAAAATCTACTAAGATCAATGAATCATTTACCACCACACCTGCAAGTGCCAACACAGCGATCAGGGTCATCAACGAGAAAGGCAGCCCGGTTATCAATAAACCGAAGATCACACCAATTATAGCAAAAGGAATAGTGAGCATTACGATAAATGGCTGTACATAGGAATTGAACTTCGCGGCGAGAATAGCAAAAATGAGCAGGAGTGCAACAATAAATGCAATGTATAATGAATTATATTCTTCAGTTCTCTGCTGAGTGACACCGCCATACTGCAATTGATATCCAGGGAATTTCTCTGTGAAGTTACTAAGGGATCCTTCCTTACCTGTAAGAGTATTTCCACGCAATAATGTTGTTACTTCATCGGGAGTTTGTTTCACTGTCCTTCCGTTTTCATTATAGATCGTTGTATTTCCTGTTATAGTGATAACTCTATTTCCATTATAATGCTGTATCTGAGAATAGCCAGCTGAAATTTCAAAATCAGCAAGCTCTTTTAGAGGAATCAATACACCGGTTCGTGTTCTGATCTTTAGTTCCTTTAAGTCGGACACATCATCGATTTGATCCTCCTGCACGCGGACTACAATATCGTATTCATCAAGCTCCCCGCCCCTGAATTTCGAAACAGGAGCACCATAAGATGCAATAGAGACCATCGATGAAATATCACTAACAGTTAAGCCATACAAGCCCAGCTTATCGTGTTTGGGTAGGATTTTGATCTCCTTTTTTCCATCATCCATGTTAGTTTCAAGATCTGTTACGCCAGGAATATCTTCCAGAATAGAAATAATGTAACTTCCAATATTTTCCAGTTTATCAATATTATTTCCGATGATCCTCAACTCGACATCTGCACCTGTGGGAGGACCGCCATGTTCTGATTCGATAAATTTATACGAGAAAAGTCCAGGTACAGTATCAAGATATTTACGGATCGAACCTTTGATCTGTTCAACCGAATATGTAAGATCATTTGCATCAAGAAGATCGATCTTAATTTCTGCATGTGAGGTTTCCACCTGTGTCCGATGATTTTCCGTGTACTGTCCTATTGTCGTGATAATTGCTTCTACATCAGTGCTTTCATCCATCTTCTGAACAAAGCCCTCTATTTGAGATACGACTTCACTTGTCTTATCAAGACTTGAGCCAACAGGGGTTTCGAGATTAAGTATTATTGTCTTGGGAGTTCCGGCAGGAAAAAATTCAAACCTGATAAGCCCCATTCCAAGAGACGCGAGCGCAAGCACAAAGGCAGCAACAATGATCAATACAGAAATATATCTATGTTTAAGAGCTCTCTTAATAAGATACCGATACACTTTTATGAGCCATTTATGTAGCTTATGGGTTTTATCTTTCAGATTTTTACCGGTCATTTTACTGAAATCTGCAATATGTGATGGAAGTATAATAAGACATTCCAGAAGTGACGCGAACAATGCAATTGATACAACAATGGGAAAGACTCTCATGAATTTGCCCATCATTCCTTTCATCATAAGCATTGGCATGAACGCAGCTATTGTAGTTGCTACAGCAGCTATAACGGGCCACATGATCTCATTCGTGCCTTTGATCGCTGCTTCTTTCGCACTCATGCCCTGCTCTCTATAACGATGTACATTCTCGAGTACAATAATAGCATCGTCCACTATCATTCCAATCACCAGAATGAGAGCAAATAAGCTAAGGTTGTTCATGGTAATGCCGATTAGATCCATGATCAAAAAAGTAAGAAAAAAACTGAAAGGGATACCCCATGCAGCAAACAGAGCATTTCTCCATCCAATAAAAATAAATAACGTGATAAATACCAGTATGATACCGATCATTGCATTATTACCAAGAGTGGTTAAGCTATTTTTAACCTCTATCGAGCCGTCATTTCGCACTTCAGCATTAAGCCCCGGCACATTTTCCACAAATTTATCAGTTGCCTCACGCACGTTTTTCATAACCTGCAAAATATTTCCCTCAGCATCCATATATATATTTGCATTAACTGCTTTGTCTCCATCGAGTTTTGCGATCGTTACCTGCTCTTCAAGAGTATCAACTACAGTGGCCACATTGCCGATCCTGACAGCTCTTCCATTCGGATCCATCTTTATAATAACATTTCTGATCTCATCTACAGTTTCAAATTCACCAACCGTTCTGATAAGAAATTCAGCACGTCCAAATCTAATATCACCTGCCGGCACATTTTTGTTTCGGCTTGTGATCGCATTTGCAACATCATAAATGCTAAGGCCGAATTGATCGAGCTTATTGATATCATTCTCGATCCATATCTCCCGTTCTCTTGTACCAGCGATCCAAACGTCAGCAATATTTGGCAATTCCAGTATCTCATCTTTGTAGTCATTTGATATTTCACGAATCGCATTAGCCGAGAAATCTCCGCCAATTGCTACAGTACATATTTCATTAACTTCTCTCATATTCAAACGGATAATAATTGGATCGTCTGCATCTTCTGGAAGATTTGTTACCTTCTGTATTTCCGTATTCAGATCTGACCAAGATTGGTCAATATCAGCATTCGGTTCCATGCTAATGTAGATAATTGCCCTACCTGCTGCGCATGTCGATTGGTAAAAGTCAACATCATCCAGATTCTTGATCTCATCTTCTAATTTTTTCACAACAAGATTTTCCATCTCTTCAGGAGATACACCACGATATGAAACAACAATATAAAATGCACCGAAATCCACAGAAGGCATCTCTTCTTTTGGCATGAAAAGAAGTGTATAAATGCCTATTATAAACACGATGACCATTATCATATTGATCAGCTTGCCGTGTTCTACAGAAAATTTTGCTATTGACATAGTAACTCCTTAGGATGATGTGTCAGGTTTATAGAACGATTTGATTATTACTTTCGTGCCTTCCTGCAGATTCTCATAACCTTCTCGAACGAGTTTATCACCCGTTTGTAAGCCCTTCTCTACGATCACATTCCGATCTATTTCTTTGCCGAGTTGAACATTTACTTTGTGAGCTGTATTGTCTTCATCGATGACGTATACAAGTTTATCATCATATTTTTCCGAGATATTATTAAGAGATGTATAGATCACATCTTTGTAAACATGAGCGAGAATATAACCCTCAACGACCATTCCTGGAAGAAGAAATCCATCTTTATTATCAAGCACGATTTCAATTGGATAGCTTGCAGTTCCCATTAATGGTTTGATGCCGACACCTGTGATTATGCCGTCAAATTTCTGAGGATAATCGTCATAATGAATGCTGACATGCTGTCCTTTGCTCACACTCAGAATATCGCTCTCACCAATACCGTTCTTGATGAGAAGTTTTGTTGAATTGACTATTGTACACACGGGACTTCCCGCTCCGATCATCTCGCCAACTTCCAGAGAAATGCTGGTAATATATCCGGAAACGGGGGCAGCGAACATAGAATTATTCAAGTATCGCTGTGCACTTTCCAGCCCGGCTTTTGCAGCTTCAAGATTTGCCTGAGCGCCTTTTATACCGATTTGCGCTTCAAGATATGCCATTTTTGATATTTTATCATCTCTATATAATTTTTCTGAAGTAGTGAAATTGAGCTGAGCACTATCAAAGGATGCTTGTGCTGCAAGTAGTGATGCTTTTGATTGGTCAACCATATTCTTAAGATCTGCATTATCTATCCTGCCTATAGCTTCGCCTATATCAACCCAATCACCAAGATTTTTGTATTTTTCCACGATCTTTCCATTCACTTCGCTGGAAAGAGTGATATCGGTAATTCCTTCAAGTGTACCGACTATTTTTATGAACTCTTTGAGGTTACGAGGTTGAACAACTTCCACAATTACCGATGTAGGGGCAGCTTCCTTTTTCATACCGCTAAATCCACTGCCGGGTTTTGAACAGGCAGATAAGAGAAGAACTACAGCGCACGGCAAAATAAATACTTTTATGAACTT
>JACNJG010000202.1 GCA_014382685.1 Candidatus Cloacimonadota bacterium | reverse complement strand
AAAAGATGTTAAAATCTATGATTAATCCCGATTCATCGGGAAAAAAGAAAAATTTCGTTCTCGGATTTATGCTGATAATGTCATTGGCAATGAGCACAAGCTTTGTATGGGGCGCTGAAGTAAAGATCACAGCCGAAGGTGATGCTGGTATAAATGATCTCTTCGGATTTTCTGTTGGTATCAGCGGAGATTGGGCAATTGTTGGAGCGAGAGGAGAAGGTGATAATGGGGCAGCCTATTTCTTTAAGCGCTACGGAGATTCATGGACACGAAAAGATGTGGAGTACGGTATTGGAACAGGATGTAATTATGACCAATTCGGAAATTCTGTCAGTATCTGCGGAGATTATGCAATCGTTGGTGCCCCATATGACGAATGGTGGACAGGGTCACACACAAGAGAAACCGGAACCGCAAAAATTTTCCAGCGTGTTGGCGATTCATGGATCTTATTTCAAACACTGACCCCTTATCTACAAGATGAATACATGCAATGGTACGGTGAGTCGGTTGGCATCGATGGAGATCGTGTAATTGTCGGAGGTCCTGCATACAGTACTCAACATCCTGACCCTTATTATTTCTGTTGTGGTATTGCTTATATTTATCACCCAAATGGCGGTTCATATCGAATTCTTAATCCTGACCCGGGTGCAAATTATGAATACTTCGGACATTCTGTTTCTATCAGCGGAGATTATGCAATTGTTGGAGCTTACGGAGACAATAACGATACAGGAATTGCCTATATTTTCCATTATGATAATGGAAACTGGACTCAGCAAGCAACACTTACAGCAGGAGATTATGCTAGTGAAGACGATTATTTCGGTTATGCTGTTTCCATTAGTGGAGATTATGCTGTAGTTGGAGCATACAATGATATGGCACAAGGTTCTGCCTTTATTTTCCATCGTGACGGAGAATTATGGCCAAGACAGACCCGAGTAGTTGCCGACGATGGATATAGTTGTGATTTGTTCGGTGTTTCAGTATCGATAAGCGGTGATAATCTTCTTGTCGGAGCTGCTAATGAACATAACGATAATGGATATGGTGCCGGTTCGGCGTATTTGTTTAAGCGTGAAGGAGAGAATTGGAATCAACAGCAAAAATATATTGCTGCTGATGGTGAAAGTTATGATGACTTTGGTTATTCCGTTTCAATAAATGATAATAAATTTATTGTGGGAGCACCCGAATTTTCAGGTGGATCAGATAACGGCGGATATGCTTATATTTATGATTTACCGGAAGCTCCTCTTCCTATGATAGATGATCTGGCAATTCATTATGATAATGTAAATGATTTGATCACACTCACCTGGACATATCTTGAAGACTATGATTATTTCAAAATTTACAAATCTATTGATCCAGACGATTTCAGCGACGCCATCATCGATATTTCCTTTTCCTGTAATTATGTTGAATCCCAAGTTTTTATTGCTACCGAACCAATATATTTCTATCAAGTTACTGCGGTAAGAGAATGATTTCAATTTCAAAACACAAGAAATATCCTAAAAGGATGAAAAAAAAATCGTTAATATCGGGTTAGTTAATAAAACTAATGATTCAAATCAAACTAAATTCACGAGGAACTGTCTGAAATAAAATCAGGCAGTTTCCTTAATTGGAGACGAGAATAAGAAGTTCTTAAAGATTTTTGTGAACGATAAACCATATAAACTTTGCGTAAGTTATCTTCTTGCTTTTCTAACATCAGAATTTTCGCAAAGATGTTTTGGAGTGCAAAAAAAACGAAGTCGTTTGAAAAAAATACTCGTGTCAAGTCAAACATCATAAGGTATTTCCTATTATGCTGATCCAAACAGGGTTTGGTTCGATATTACATTCCCAATCAGGGGATTGGGAATGATGAAAAATCCTAATTTCTAATTTCAAATGAGAACGGATTTCGAAAGATTGCTTTTTGGGATTTGTTATTTTAGGAATTGTGTTTTGTTTGATATTTGTTATTTAAAAACTTCCCAAATCTTTTAGATTTGGTAAGTTTCCTTATAGTTTCTCTCTCCCCTGAAACATAAATGAACGAGTCTCTTGAATTTAAAAAGTTCAGAGACTCGTTTTTTTAAAAATAGAAGCAACTATTTTAGATTTTGTCTTGATCCATCATTATAATATTATAATATCCTCCTTAAAAAATTTAACTGAAAAATATTGCCAATTAATACTGACTTTTTTTATCGCAAAAAATTTAAGAGTAGGAATTTTATGAAAAAAGTAATTCTATCTTTTATTTTACTTTCGATGTTTCGATTGTATGCGGTTCGGATCGAAGAAGAAAAATATCTCACTTCCATTTTGTGGCAGCAAACTTCCGCAGAATACCGGGCTTTGTGTTATCAAGCATACAATATCGCAGAAATGAGAATTTTAGAGCAAAAAGAGAATACATCCGGAAAAGCGATCGTGGTTGATGTTGACGAAACGATTTTGGACAATTCCTTTTATCGAGCGGAAAAGATAAAAAACGAAAATTTTGAGGAATCATTCGGATATTGGATAAAACAGGAAAAAGCAGAAGCAGTTCCGGGAGCTTTGGAATTCCTGCACAAAGCGGACAGTCTTAGATTTCAAATATTTTATATTACAAATAGAGATGAGAAATATAGAGAATTTACCACAAACAATCTGAACAAACTTGGTTTTCCACAAGTTGATGAACAGCATCTTTTGATGCGGCAAAACAAAGTATCCGATAAAACCGAAAGAAGAGATACGTTTTCCGAAAAGTATGAAATCGTTTGTCTCGATTTTAATTTTTTGCGTGCTTAGCACATCACTTTGGTCTCAAAACGCTGTTGCCCCAGCGACGGGCAGCGGTACTCAAGCTGATCCCTATCAAATTGAAAATTTGGATAATTTATTCTGGATTGCTGCGCCGGATTCCATTGTCCCCGATCCGAATTCGGCTACCCGCTGGAGCAGTCATTACATTCAAACCGCTAATATCGATGCTTCTCCCACGCAAACATGGTTCCCGGATGGAACTGGTAATTATTATGGTTGGCTGCCAATTGTTCAATTTTCTGGTAGTTACGACGGTAACGTACATACAATCAGCGATTTATATCTCAATCGTCCTAACAGTTTTATCGGATTATTCGGGATCACCTCATCTACCAGTTTCATCGCAAACCTCGCCTTGACCGAAGTTGATATAACCTGCAGTAACGGAAGTTCAATGTGTACAGGCGCTTTTGTGGGGCAATGTTTTGGCCAGATTGACAATTGTTTTGCCAGCGGCATTATCAATGGAAAAGGATGCACAGGCGGTCTCGTGGGCGAACTTTGGATTGATGGGATTATCACGAATTCTTACACAGAAGGAACCATCTCGGGAAATGCAGGTGGATTAGTAGGATTGAACAGAGGAACGATAACCGACTCCTATTCCACCGCAGATTTGATGGGCAGCAGCGATTGCAAAGGCGGTTTTGTAGCCAGCAATATGGGTACAATAGATAATTGCTATGCCACCGGTTTTGTCAGCGGCGGAGGAAACGGCAACGCTGGTGGATTTGTAAATTATAATACTGGCACGATCACAAATTCACATGCAACGGGCGAAGTCATCCCCTTTGGAATCCGCTCCGGCGGAGGTTTTGCCGCCATAAACGAAAGTACAATATCTCACTGTTACGCCACAGGAAATGTCACTAGCGGAGTAGCAGGAGGATTCATCGCTTATCAGCATGATAGTGGTGCAGTAGAAAATTCTTATGCCATGGGAAATGTAACAAATGTTTATTCATGGTTTCCGATGTATGCGGGTGGTTTTATTGGAATAAATGCTAGTACCTGTAGCATTTCCAATTGTTATTCCAGGGGAAATGTAATTCGCGATCATCTCTATGACAGCGCTCCTATAGGCGGTTTTGTCGGCAAGAATCAACAGGGTATCATCACGAATTCTTTTTCAACCGGGTATGTGGCTTATAATGGTGTTGCAAATCCCGAAGATAAGGGCTTTGCCGGAGCGGTTGATACTACTGGCACCTATGCAATGAGCGGTAATTACTGGGATATGGAAACGAGTTTTCAATATTCCACAGCTGGTGATGCCGAAGGCAGATTTACTTCTAATATGACATCGCCCTATGCAACAAATACTTATGTCAACTGGGATTTTGCAGACATCTGGGCGGAAGATATCAATTATACCTTTAATAATGGCTATCCTTACTTACTACAAAGTTCTGTTTCTGTGGATGAGGAAATCTTTATTCAAAATATCGCGCAATTAAAAAATTATCCAAATCCTTTCAAGAATGTTACTACTATCAGTTTTGCCTTACCGTTTAACGCGAAATGTTCACTTTCTATCTATAATTTGAGAGGTCAGAAGATACGTACATTGTTGATGGATCGATCAATTGATCAAGACCAAAACTTCTCCATAGTTTGGGATGCAAAGGATAATTCGGGTAAAGATATTTCGCCGGGCATCTATTTCTACAATCTTATAATGAATGGAAAAACAGCAGAGACGAAGAAACTAATATTGATGAGATAATTAACACCTTTGCGAAAGTTCCAAACCTTT
>JACNJG010000200.1 GCA_014382685.1 Candidatus Cloacimonadota bacterium | reverse complement strand
AAGGACATCTCCTTGTTGTTCAACTATACTCGTACAGATACATCAGCACAGACACTCGCAAGGCAGGGTAATTTCAAGCTGTACAGATACAACGAAAACACTAAATGCTGGTTCATGATAGGTGGTGATACCAACCTTCAAGATAAAAACGTAGCTTATGCTTACATATCAAAGCCTGGCGTTTATAGCTTGTTCAGTAATAACGATACAACAGTGCCCTCAATCGATGTTAACGTGGAAGGGCAGGAATTTACAAACGGCGGCTATGTCGATAACAATGCACAGTTCTCATTTATTATTCAGGACAAAAACGGTATCAATATAGAAAAGATAAGAATGTTCCTGAACGGTGAAACCGTAACTAATTATACCTTATCAACTAATACTATAACTTCAATACCTGTAAAATATCAGATCGATGTCGATGCCGGGTCCTATACGCTGATTATTTCCGCTACCGATGTGAATGGAAATTATCATGAGAAGGTCGTGAACTTCACAGTTCAAAAGGAATTTAATATTATTAATATAGGGAACTATCCGAATCCAATTTCCCTTGAAACAACTGATCCAAACAACGAAGGAAGAACCCGGTTCACCTACACCCTCACTGACGATGCAGATGAAGTAAAGATCGAGATTTATACAGTTTCAGGACGATTGGTGAATGTGATAAAAGATATGCGCACGACTGTCGGCTACCACGAATATCCACATGAGTTAAGAGGTTGGGAGTGCGTGGATCGCGACGGGCGCAAACTTGCAAACGGTGTGTACTTCTATAAAATAATTGCCCGAAAGGGGAGTAAAATAATAGAAAATATCGAAAAGATGGCGATTCTGCGATGATGAAAAAAATTGTAATACTTATTTTGCTTATTCTGTTACCATTGTCCCTGTATGCAGGGCGATATGCAGGAGATTTCATTCTGCTTGGAAGCGGCGTCCGACCTCTTGGAATGGGTGGCGCGTTCTCGGCAGTTGCAGATAACGGGAGTGCGATTTATTGGAATGCTTCGGGTATTGCCCAGATCACGGACATTGAAGCAGAATTTATGCACGCGTTCCTTTTTGACAATCTTGCTTCTTACGATTTTTTCTCTTTTTGCATTCCCCTGCCCGCGAGCACAACAATTGGGATCAGCTTTACGCAGCTTTCTGTTGATAATATTCCATTGTATGATGAGAAATGGATCAAGAATTCAAATGTTTTTATTCGTTCATCTAATGTAGATTTACAGCTTACCGGTATTCCCGACGGCTATTTTACGAGCTCGGACCAATTATTTGAATTTGCTTTTGCAAAGAATTTCTCGCGAATTGTCAATCTCGGCTGGGAGCTCTTTGATCTGCCGATTGATTATTATATCGGTGGAGTATTTAAATATATCAAACGTGATGTTTACAAAAATATCGGAACAGGAATGGGTGGAGATATATCCTTCATGGTGCGCAGTGACCTTGGATTGCTGACCGATCTTCCCTGGCTTGGTAAGATAAAATTTGCATTCAATCTTCAGGATATTGGCGGGACGAAGATCACCTGGGATACACGCTCTAAGCACGTTGACGAGATCGTTACAACACCAAGGTTTGGGTTAGCTCTTGATCAGCCGCTCTCTTTCATTGATTCAAGGATGATTCTTGCATTTGACTGGAGCGATGTCTATGAGTATTCAAAAAATCTCGGGATGGAATTTACTTACAAGAATATATTGTCAGTCCGGTCAGGTTTATATGAAGAGCATTTTACTGCGGGATTAGGATTTCGATATCGACAGTTCATGATAAATTATGCGCTTGTCACGCATACGAATTTGGGAAATTCACACAGGATTGGAGTTATAGCAAATTTCTAAAACTTAACTTGGCTAAACCGAAAAAGATGAAACCACGAAATAACACGAAATAACACGAATGAAAAATTTGATTATTAATAATAACCATGTGAATCATATCTACAAAAGGTTTCACAGAGATTGATGAAATTATTCTACCAAAATATAGAAAAATTATAGAATTAAGTGACTAATGTCTAATTACAAATAAATATTAAACTTAGTCTACAAGTATTTGATGATATCTTCTGGTTCCTTGATAGGAATTACTTCATCGATATTATGAGTTTGATAACCGAGGACGGTTTTACCGAAATCAAGGCAATATGCAATTTCAGCAAGCGTTCCATATTTCCCATCGATAGCAATAGCAATATCGCAGGTTCTCGCAATAATTGCATTTCTCGCAGTTGATAAACCCGTAACAATTGGTATCTTAATATAGGGATTAGCATCCTTTTTCTCAAAACCGGGAAGTATTCCAATAGTAATTGCCCCGTGTTCGTATGCACCTTTTGCAGCTGCTTCCATAACACCCAGCAGTCCTCCACAGATCAAAATGCAGCAGCGTTCAGCAATGAGCTCACCGACCCGATACGCAAAATCATAGAAATGCTTATCAACTTCACCCCCACCAATAACAGCGACTATTTTTTGTTTCATATCATACAAATAAGACTGCAACTACAAAGGCAGTTACCAGTGAAATAAAAACAGGCCAGAAGAGCTTTTTGTAGAATCCTTTGAGATCCGATCCGAAAAATTCAAGCGATACAGACACACAGGGATGTATAGGAGAAATAATATATCCCATGTACGTAGAGAAAAACATAATTGCAAAGAGCAGGTAGGACATAGCATCAGTGCCGAAGCGCGAGTAAAATATTGGGAGAGCGATAGCAAATGGCATCTGAACACGTCCGGTTACAAAACCGAGGAATGAAGCGATCACAACAATAGTAAAGCTCTTAGAAATAGCTATTTCCGCAATTATCACAGAAATATTCGACGCCTTAAAAATGTTCAGAAAAAGGAACATTCCAATAATGATAAGGAAGTATTTGAATGGCTTCATCTTTTTGAACACAAAAATCAGATCGGGAGGTTTCATCTTTCCAAAAAGCAGAGCCAGGACAAGACTGACAGAAACACCGATAATAAGAGGAAGTTCTGTAAGAATATTCGGGAAAAGGGTCATCAAAAGAATGTGGATTAGCGGAGCTGCTATAATAATCCCAATTGGTATAAAGAGAGATTTATAATTAAGATGTTTTTGGGAAGGAAGATTGCCTCTTATACCTTTCAACAAGAATATCCAACCGAGTACAATCATAAGTAGGAATCCGGGAATGAGGAACAATAATGCCGTATACAAGTATAAACCCGCCATCTTACTTGTAACAAGCAAGGCTCCGAGGGGATATATCAGTATAAGGGCATGGCGGAACCAAACATTGATGGCTGTGTATTGTTTGTCTGAAATATCTTCTCCTGCTCTCAGCACAAGCGGTGCGGAAAGAAGGGCGCCACCGGGCATGGGTAGCATTCCCAGAAGTGCAGGTCCAAAAATCAAGAACAATTTGCGTTTTAAACGAAGATTTTTAAACAATCCCTCCATTAAACCAGATTCTTCCAACACGCCACCAATAAGAGGTATAATTCCGACAGCAACTCCCAGTAAAATTATTGCAGGATCGAGGATAGTGCCTTTGATCTGCTGGAAGATAACAACAGGCTTGAGATTGATAAAACCCAATATCAGTGCGCCGATTATGAAGCCGAGCCACAGGTTCTTTCTCGCGATAAGTATCATCATAGCCAACGAAAAGAAGAAACCAATCCAGATAAGCAGAATTGACATACTATACCTTTGCTCTGAAGAACAGACCGCGTGGTTTTTTCACTGCTTCGATCATATCTTTTTCATGTAAGGCATCAAGATATTTGTTCAGTTCAGCAAGATGAATATCCAGAATTTCGGAAAGGTCATTCGCAGTGCAGGGTCGTCGAGAGATGGTTGCAAGAATTGCATCTTCGGTTTCAAAATTATAGGACTTGACCGTCTCTCTTTTTTGGTAATTACTAATTGTGACAACGGGTAGATCCTCAAATCTGTTCTTGATCTTTACGAGCGTTTCTTCATCAGCAGGAACGACCCAATTTTCTGTGCCGGGTCTATCAAGAGAGTTCAATTGGATCAGATCAGGATTGATTTTTCTCAGGACAGCATATAATTTTTCAATTTCTTCATCTGTGTCATTAATGCCTGGTATGATAAATATCTCTAGCCAAATTTTTCCTAAAAACTCCTTGCGAAAGTTTATTAATCCTTTTATAATTTCACTTATGTTGATTCCGCTTGCAGGTCTGTTTATTTTTTGAAAAATATTCTCAGAAACAGCATCTAATGAGGGCATTATCACGTCGGCATGCAATAATTCTTTGCGAACTTCAGGATCGGAAAAAAGAGAACTGTTTGTGAGCACTGCGATCTTATATTGCGGAAATTTCTTTTTAAGAAATGAGATTATTCTCCCTATTCCAGTATTCAGTGTTGGCTCACCAGAACCCGAAAAGGTAATATAATCAAGTGTTGGATTGGTTGAGAGAAAGGAACCGAGTTCTGAAATGATTTCATCAACTGGAATATATTCCTTTCGCGTTTTTGTAAGCTTTGTTGTTGTTCCGCATTCGCAGTACACACAATCAAAGGAGCAGGTTTTATAGGGAATAGGATCGATACCAAGCGATAAGCCGAGCCGGCGTGA
>JACNJG010000170.1 GCA_014382685.1 Candidatus Cloacimonadota bacterium | reverse complement strand
GGAGCTATTCCGAAGCTACAGTTCCCAAGCTTACGGTTACCACCAGGAAAAGTTATGGTGGTGCCTATATTGCAATGAGTTCCCAACATCTCGGAGCAGATGCACTTTTTGCCTGGCCCTCTGCAGAAATTGCCGTGATGGGTGCTCCGGGAGCGGTTAATATCGTAGCAAGCTACAAGAAACAGATCAAAGAATCAAAAAACCCCGAAGCAACAAGACAGGAAAAAATAAAAGAGTACGAAGAACTTTTCAACAATCCTTACACCGCAGCAGAACGCGGATATATAGACGCTGTAATTCAACCATGTGAAACACGTGTAAGACTTATTGATGCGCTGGAAATACTTCATACAAAGAAAGAACACATCCCGCCTAAAAAACACGGGAACATTCCCTTGTAGGAACTTGTTGTGGAAAAGAATAAAAAACTGCGAGCTGCCATTGCCGGTGTGATCCAATTCCTCAAACAAGAGGAAGAAAATAACAACAAAAAGAAAAACAACCACTGGGTGATGGCTGGAAGAAAGCTGATCATGCATAACCGTATGTTAGTGCAGAGAAGAGATTGTAAACATTGAAACGTAATATTGGAGAAATAAATGAAATTTGACAAACATGGCATTTTGGAAATGTCGAAGATGAATTATGAGCCCGACCGCCCAAAAGTTGCAAATCCGATCAAGATACAGGACGTTAGTTTACGCGATGGACATCAGAGTATTTTTGCTACCCGTGGTAGAACAGAAGACATGCTGCCCGTAGCTGAAATGATGGATGAAATCGGATTCTATTCCATGGAAATATGGGGTGGAGCTACTTTTGATACAATGCACAGATTCTTGAATGAAGATCCATGGGAAAGAATAAGAGTACTTAAGAAATATATTAAGAAAACTCCTTTTTCGATGCTGCTAAGGGGTCAAAATCTTGTGGGCTACCGAAATTATGCAGATGATGTTGTAGAGGCATTTATCCAGCGAGCATGCGATAACGGAATAGACATTTTCCGCGTGTTCGATGCTCTTAACGATTTCAGGAATTTTGAAACTGCTGTTAAGATAATTAAAAAGAACGGTAAGCATTTCCAGGGAACTATCTGCTATTCTCTTACAGAACCACGCATGGGTGGTGATACATATAATATGGATTATTACCTGGAAAAAGCAAAACAACTCGAGAAAATCGGTGCTGATACTATTTGCATTAAAGATATGGCGGGCTTGATCTCACCCTATGATGTTTACAACCTGATCAGAGCTTTAAAAGCACAGACTAACATCCCAATCCATCTGCACACACACTTCACTTCAGGAATGGGTGACCTGGCAATTTTCAAAGCAATCGAAGCCGGTGTGGATATTGTTGATACATGTATGGCTCCTTATGCTTATAGAACTTCTCATCCGGCTATAGAACCAATAGTTGTGTCTCTCTTGGGAACGAACAGGGATACCGGTTTTGACATAAATAAATTGGCTAAGATCGATAAAGAAATGGAAAAGATCACTCCGAAATATAGACATCTGCTTGATGATACAAAAAATGCTATTATTGATATCAATGTTATTCTCCATCAAACTCCGGGTGGAATGCTTTCCAACCTTGTGAATCAATTACGCCAGATGGATGCTCTGGACAGGTTGGATGATGTGTTTGAAACTCTGCCAAAAGTGAGAAAACAACTGGGACAGGTTCCGCTGGTTACTCCAACCAGTCAGATCATTGGAATTCAAACAGTAAATAATGTTCTATTCGACAAAGAAGAAGGAGAATATTCACAGATCACCGAACAGGTAAAGGACCTCTGTTTTGGATTGTATGGAAAAACCACACATCCTATTGATAAAGAAGTTCAGAAAAAAGCATTGAAGGGATATCCTCGAGGAGAAACACCAATTTCTACCCGTCCCGGCGACACACTGGAACCGGAACTTCCTAAAGTGAAAAAAGATGTTAAAGGGCTGGCAAAAGACCTTGACGACGAACTTATCTGCGCAATTTATCCTGTAACAGGTAAACGCTTTCTGAGATGGAAATATGATCTGGAAGAAGTTCCACATCATGTAAAACCTAAATCTATAGAAGAAGTAGAAAAAGAAAATGAAATATTCCGGAAAGCTCTCGCCGGCGAACTCACCACCAAAACCAACAAAGATAAACCTGCCAACCTGCGCTCATTCGATGTGTATGTGGATGGTGATTATTTTAATGTTGAGGTTGCCGATCCTAATGCACGTGGTGTTAGAATCAACCCCATAAAAAAGGAAAAGAAAAAAACTGTAGAAATAGATCAATCGGGCACCTTACAAGCTCCCATTCCCAGTATGGTCTTCGAGTATAAAAAGAAAGTGGGAGACAGGGTAAAAGCCGGAGAAACCGTGGTAGTGCTGGAAGCAATGAAAATGTTCAATAACCTGGCAGCGCCGTGCAATGGCGTGATCAAAGTTATTTGTTTTAAGGCCGGTGATTCAGTTAAAAAAGGTGAAATTTTGTGTTATATTGAACCGGAGAAAAAATAACTGTAATAATTCCCATAAGATTATAAAATCAACAAACCCCGATTCCCGGCAGATCGGATGGGAACAAATCTAATCTTACCGCATATTAAGAAAATGCGTTCGCACCTCGATTCCAAGTTGAACTTGGGATCGAGTAACATACTTCCTACTTTGCTTCTAACCCTAAAAACTTCAAGCAGGTTCAGCGTGACAATTGTCTAAGCGAGACTAAATATTTCGAAAGAGTTTCATTTTTTTCTTGCATTTTTTTTTCGATTATATAAAAAGGGAACGCAAAGGCGGTTTATATGTTAGAAAAAATTGGAATATTATTTTGCCTAATGCTTTTTTCTACCAACTTATGGGCAGAAACCCTCGAGCCCTCGCTTGCAGGCACATGGTATCCCGGCTCAAAAAAAGAGCTGGAAAGCATGCTGTCCAAATTCTTCAATAATGTTGAACTTGGAAAGAATAAAAGTATCGTTCCCCTCGGTATTATCTCTCCACATGCAGGACTTGTCTATTCCGGACCCATTGCTGCTTATGGTTACTCACTTCTTAAAAACGGAAATTTTGATACGGTCATAATCATGGCGACCAGTCATCGCTACAACGCTGGTAAAGTTAGCATATACAACGGTGATAAAGTGAAATCTCCTCTCGGAACATCAAATGTTGATAAGGAAATAGTGCTAAAGCTTATCGCAGCCAACCCTGATTTTGAGTCTATCCCCCAGGTTTTTACAGGCGGAGAAAATAGCTTTGAAACCCAGCTTCCATTTTTACAATACCAGCTCCCGGACGCACAGGTCGTTCCAATCATGACTGCAACAACAGATTATTCACTTCTAAACAACCTTGCTGATGCACTCATTTCAATTCTTGAAAACACAGATAAAAAAGTTGCTATTGTTGCAAGCTCGGATATGGCACATTTCCATCCCTACAAAGAAACTGTAAGCATGGATCAGCACACTATCGACATGGTGCTGAGCATGGATATTGATGAGTTGAAAAAGGAAGTGCAGAAAGGCAAATGCGAACTCTGCGGCATTCATTCTGTCTATCCTTTTATGAAGGTGATGAAACACTTTGGCGCTGACAAACCCATAATGCTGGCGTATCAGAATTCTGCTGATATTACAGGTGATCGGTATTCATCACATATTGTTGGATATTCTTCGATCGTGTTCCCTGAACTGGAATCCGGAATGCAGAAAAAAGATGCAGATTCTGAACAGGGTGTGTATTCAAAAGAAGAAAAGAAATATCTCCTCGATCTTGCTCGAAAAAGTATCACCTATTATCTGGAGAACGGGAATAGGTTTAAACCCGAAAAACCTGTGTATGAGAAACTTTCTGAAGAACGGGCTGTGTTCGTAACCTTGAACGAGCATGGCGAACTTCGCGGTTGTATCGGGCACATGCACGCACAGATGCCGCTCTATAAAGCTATATCAGAAATGGCAGTTTCCGCTGCTTTTGAAGATCCTCGTTTCCCAAAGGTGAAAGAAAATGAGCTCAAAGATATTAATATTGAGATCTCTGTGCTTACTCCTATGGAGCAAATCACGGACTGGAAGCAGATACGCATGGGAATCGACGGCGTGTGGATAAAAAAAGGTTGGCGGAGCGGTGTGTTCCTTCCGCAGGTTGCCACAGATACCGGTTGGGATAGAGCAACTTTCTTAGAAAATCTCTGTGCTCACAAAGCAGGTTTGCCGAAAGATGCCTACAAAGATCCGAGCACAGAAATCTACATTTATCAGGTCGAAAAATTCAGCGAGGACGAACTCGATTAATCTTTGAAAAATCCCTCATATTCAGGCACTTAAAAATAAAACTTACTAACAAGTTTTTGTTAAAATTAGGCTGCAATTTCAAAAAATATTTTTTGGTTTATCCCACTCGGAGAGTGGTCTTTTTTCTATGCTTATCATAGAAAAAAAACTACTTAATTCTAAATTCCTTACAATTTTTAGAAAAATATATGTGAGTCCACTCTAAAAAGTTCAATTTAAGAAATAGAGAAACCGTTGAAACGGTTAATGCACTTTTTTTTTCATTAACCACCAACTTAAGTTGGTGGTTAATAGGAAGATAGCTAATTTTAAC
>JACNJG010000198.1 GCA_014382685.1 Candidatus Cloacimonadota bacterium | reverse complement strand
GCGAAAAAATACTCCAAAAATATCGCAATCTACGATCAAGCCACTGGAAAAGATATTACTTTTGATAAAATGCTTATCGCATCTTTCATACTAGCGAAGAAATTCGCTGCCTACCGCGGACAGTATATTGGAATAATGATCCCCACTTCTGCCGGATGTATGCTTTCGATAATTGGTTCATTAATGTGTGGAAAAATACCTGTGATGATAAATTACTCGACAGGAGCTGCAAATAACTGCATATACGCACAGGAAAAATGCAGTTTCAAGACCATCATCACAAGTAAAAAATTACTTGAAAAACTAAACATTGAATTTGTGAACGGTATGGTTTTTCTTGAGGATATCATGGCATCCCTTACAACTGGAGATAAGCTCAAAGCCGCTCTCCGTTCCAAACTTCCAACAGGTATGCTACAGAAATCTGTTCAGCACGGAGATGAAGATGAGACTTCCGTCATTCTTTTTACAAGTGGTAGCGAAAAAGACCCCAAAGCAGTACAGCTCACTCACAAAAATCTGTTTCATAATATTCATGCAATTACTGAGGTATTTGAGTTCTCTCATGAAGATATATTTTTAGGTAATCTTCCACTCTTCCATGTTTTTGGACTTACCACTAATTTCTGGGTACCTCTTTTTGTTGGTTCTTCGATCGTTGCTCATGCAAATCCGCTTGAATATAAAAACATCATTGATTCAATTAAAAAATATAAAATAACCATCATGATAGGCACCCCTTCTTTCTTCTATGGCTACCTAAAGCGTTCTAAGCCCGGAGATTTCTCTTCAGTTAGAATTGCATGTGCCGGTGCCGACAAACTTACGGATCATCTTCGTGAAGGATACAAAAAGCATCATGGCATAGAACTTCTGGAAGGATACGGTACAACCGAGACAAGTCCCGTGATCTCAGTGAACGCAAAAGAAGCGAACAAACCCGGCAGTATAGGAAAGCCCATGCCTGGAGTCCAGGTCAAAATTCTTGATCGAGTAACCGATGAAGAGCTTCCTCGCGGTAAAGAGGGCAAAATAGTAGTCAAAGGCGACCTTGTCATGAAGGGCTACTATGGAGATATCGAAGAAACTACACTCCGTATTCATAACGGCTGGTATGATACCGGTGACATGGGTGTTATGGATGAAGATGGCTTCCTGTGGCATCGTGGACGGTTGCGCAGATTCGTGAAGATCGGTGGCGAGATGGTCTCCCTTGTAAAAGTTGAAGATGTACTTAATAAACTGCTCCCGGATAATGTTGTTTGCTGTGTTGTCGATGTGCCTAATCCCACAAAGGGCTCCGATATTGTGGCAGTGCTCACAACTGCTGAGATTGATTTCAAAAAAATTAAAAAACTCATGGCAAAAGAACTTCCTTCTATCGCCATACCAAAAGATTATCACGTTATCGAGGATATTCCAATGATGGGAACAGGTAAAGTCAATTTCCGTGAAGTAGAGCAGATCTGCCGAGATTACCTCGGAAACGGTAAGAAACATAAATCATAATACATAGGATGGAGACGAACTGAATGGCAAAACCTAAGGATAAAAAAGCTGAATTAAAAGGAAAAAAGAAAAAGAAATCCGTACTGCGTGAATGGATCGAAGCGATCATCTTTGCTGGCATCGCAGCTATAATAATACGAACTTTTCTGATCGAAACCTTCCTCATACCTTCCGAATCTATGGAGAGTACTTTTCTGAAAGGTGATATGCTTATAGCAAATAAATTTGTTTACTGGTTCAGGGAACCAAAGCAGTTCGAACCCATAATTTTCAAATTTCCATTAGATACCTATCATCCGGAACCCGCAGAAAGGTACGCTAAACTGATCCGCCCGATCTACTGGGACAAGAAGAATTTCTTCTTTAAATTCTATAAGCGCAGAGATTTTATCAAACGTATCATTGGAGCGCCTGGCGACACCTTGCAAATTATCGATAAGAATATCTATATCGATGGGAAATACATCAAGGAAGATTACGTACAACACACAGATTTCAGGATCATTCCACGCGAGCAGGGGCGCCTGTATATCAACAATGAATTCATGGGAAGCAGGGATAATTTTGGTCCCGTCGTTGTGCCGGATAGTTGCTATTTTGTGATGGGAGATAATCGGGATAATAGTAATGATTCCCGCTATTGGGGATTCCTTGAACGGGAATATATAAAAGGTATTCCAATGATCATTTACTGGTCGATGGGAGATCATCATAAGATCAGATGGAGCAGGATACTTAAAATTCCGAAATAACTGTACTGCATCAATAGTTTGTTCCCAACAGTGAAAGAAATTTCTCTCTACATACATATTCCCTTCTGCATACAAAAGTGCAGTTATTGTAATTTTTATTCAATTCCTTATGATGCTAAACTGACTGAAAACTATATACGTTCACTCACAAAAGAAATTTCCCAATACAAAAATAGAAACAATACTTTAACCTCTATCTACCTTGGCGGAGGAACACCTTCCATTCTGTCCTTTGCGCATCTCCTCTCACTTTTTTCTGCGATCAATGATACTTTCTCTACTCCCCCAAATATTGAAGTGACCATCGAAGCAAATCCGGCAACTATTACAAAAGAGGTAGCTCAAAACTGGAAAATTCTTGGTATAAACCGCGTGAGCATTGGCGTACAATCCTTTAATGATGATGAGCTTAAAATTCTTGGTAGAATTCATTCCAAAAAAGAAATCCGCCCGGCAATCGAAATGGTAAGAGATAATTGCACTGAAAATATTTCTATCGATTTGATGTACGGAATTCCCGGACAAACACATGAAACATGGATGAAAAGTCTTCAAAAGGTGATAGAGCTTAAACCAAAACACATTTCATCCTACTGCCTGTCTCTGGAAAAGGGCACACCACTTTTTGATGAGCAGGAGCAATACACCTTTCCTTCTGAAGACGTGCAAAAAGAGATGTATTTTAGGATGTTATCATTCCTGGAAATCAACGGCTTTTTTCAATATGAGATTTCGAATTTTTCGAAAAAGGGATATGGATCTCAACACAATATTTCATGTTGGAAAGGAAAAGAATATATCGGATGCGGGGCTGCTGCACATTCATTTTATGACATGACCCGCAGAGAAAATATTCCGGATGTTCACCGCTACATTACATACATGCAGAATGATCAATCGGTGTGTAAAACCAAGAAGGTTATTTCAGAAAGAGAATTTATCTCCGATATGATTTTCCTCGGGCTTCGCTTGAGCCGGGGAGTTTCTTTATCATATCTTAAAAAAGAATTTGGTTTTGATGTAACTGCTGAGTATTCTGAAACAATAAACAAGTTTTCTAAGCTCGGATATTTGACAATTGAAAACGATCATTTGAAACTTACAAAAAAAGCACTCTTTGTGTCCGATGAAATTTTAAGCGAGTTTGTATAAATGAAAAAAATAGCGATTTTTGTTCTCATTATCTTCATTCCAATTTTAGTATATTCAGATATTCTAATTCCAATGGATTTCTCTCAGACCGACCACCTTAAAGCATACGGTGTAGTTTATGCATCTCTTGAAGACGGCTCTGATGCGAAATGGCTTCTGAATTACAGAGGCGGCTCATTTTTAATACCCGAAACTAATGAATTTGAAGCCCTGTGCCGCCTTAAAGGTGTTTCCTACGAGCATATTTCTCCAATGGATTATCTTGCTATTGAGCAGACAATTGAAAAATCCAATATGGATATCGTCCATCTTGAAAAAGCGCCAAAGATCGTAGTTTATACATTGCCGGAGAGTAAAGCAGGACAGCTTCACGGATTCGCAGGAGAGCCCTGGGACGATGCAGTTACACTTGCGCTGGTCTATGCTGAAATTCCATATGATACTGTGTATGACACCGAGGTTCTTCAGGGGAAGCTGGAGGATTACGATTGGCTTCATCTTCATCATGAAGATTTTACAGGACAGTTCGGAAAATTCTATGCCGGCTTCCACAGCACGAACTGGTACCAAGAAATACAGCAGATCGACGAGGAACTCGCTCACAAACTTGGCTTCGATAAGGTCTGGCAGCTCAAGCATGCAGTTGTGCAGATGATCCGTGAATATGTTCGCAATGGTGGATTTCTTTTTGCAATGTGTGCAGCCACAGATACCTATGATATTGCCCAAGCAGCTCAGGGTGTGGATATTTGTGATGTGCCTTTTGACGGTGATCCTATGGACATGCAAGCTGAGCAAAAGCTCGATTATGAAAGAACCTTTGCATTTGAAAATTTTTCACTGGTAAAAAATCCCTACGAGTATGAATTCTCAAGCATAGATGCGAGTAATTATGCACAGATCAGAGGAGCCGAAGCGGACTATTTTACGCTTTTCCAATTTTCCGCAAAATACGATCCTGTTCCAACCATGCTAACACAGTGCCATGTAAATGTGGTGAACGGTTTTCTCGGTCAGACAACATCCTATCATAAAGAATTTGTGAAAAATAGTGTCATTATACTTGGAGAAGTAGAGGGTGCTGATGAGGTTAAATATCTACACGGAAATTTCGGAAGGGGAACATTTACTTTTTATGGCGGGCATGATCCGGAAGACTATCAGCACAGGATTGGAGATCTCCCCACTCTTCTCGAACTTCATAAAAACTCACCCGGTTATAGA
>JACNJG010000196.1 GCA_014382685.1 Candidatus Cloacimonadota bacterium | reverse complement strand
CTGCTTCTGTTTTTCCATTGATACTTATTTCATAGAAATAAATTCCAGGTTTCACTTCGTTTCCTGTATCATCTTTTCCATCCCACGTTACCTCGAGATAGCGAGAATGAGAAGAAGCGAAAAGTCGTAATTCGCGAATGACCTGACCTTTTACATTATATATTTTAATCTCTGTGTTCTCTGCCTGCCACGGCGTCCTGTCAGGGCGTAACGAAGTGAAGACTGAAGTGAAACGAAGACTGGTGTGCTCTGTGGTGAAATATGATATATTTGTTGTGTGAGAAAACGGATTTGGAAAATTACTGAGCTTGTAAAAATTAGTCTGTGGTACTTCAGGATCAACGCTCACAATTATATACTGGTTTTCATAATAATTGAAAGTGCCGTCATAATTACCTAAAGCCATATCAAGATCACCATCATTATCAAGATCAACAAGCGCGGGAGTTGCATTTTGTCCGCCGGTAATACCTGAGACAGGAATCGGGTTTTCAATCCATGTTCCTTCAATATTTTCGAAGAATTGTACCTCATGGGAAATATCCCCTGTTACAACATCAAGATTATTATTTATAGTGAGATCCCCAACTGTCGGAGCACAATCAGTGCCAACATCAATACTGCCAAAGTAGCCAGCAACCTCTAACCAATCCGGAGCTGAAGGTGTTCCCTGATTTTCAAAATAGAAAAGATTTCCATTTTCATTTCCTGCTACGATATCCAGATCGTTATCATTATCCATATCCACCAAACGCGGAGCAGACCAACCTCCCAATGAGACAAAAGAAAGCACATCGCTTTCAAAAATATAACCAAAACCGGTATTTCGATGAAAATAGAAATGTCCGCTCAGATCACCAACGATCGCATCCGGAAGTCCATTATTATTAACGTCACCAAGAGTTATTGCTGAATAAATGGAATGGTCTATGCTGGCAAAATAACTGCTGTTTTCTTCCCAAGCTGGCGCATAAGCAGAGCCGACATTTTGATAATACTTGATATCTCCCATTTGAGATCCACTTACCAGATCGAGGTCTCCATCGCCATCAAAATCATAGAAAAATGGATTGCTTGCACCGCCAACATCGAGTACTCCGCCAAACAGTGTTGTATTCTCCAGCCAGGATGGTATTGTAGGCGTTCCATTGTTCTCATAATAATGCAACGGACCTTGTGCAGTGCCGTAAATAAGGTCAATTGTTCCATCTCCGTTAAGGTCTGTTAATCCGGGTGAATTCCAGTAGGAATCGCTTCCTATACCTGTGAAAACACTTGCATTTACTTCCCACAAACCGCTCTGAGGAGTTCCGTTGTTTTGATAATACACAAATCCGTGTGAATCTCTTCCTACCACAATGTCCTGATCACCGTCCGCATCCAGGTCACAGAAATTCGGATATGCATACAAGCCCATATCTCCAATAGGGATAGTATTTACCTCTGAAAATTGAGCTGTTTCAGGAGTGCCTGTATTCAAATATATCTTCACACTCCCATCTTCGCTGAAGCCGACTACCATATCAAGATCGTTGTCATCATCCACGTCAGCAAGATCGGGAACCGGATTCTGCCCTGCATTTAATCCTGAGAAGAAATTATTAACTTTTTGAAAAACCGGCAAATACATTGTTCCAATATTTTCAAAAAAATTCAAACCTGTGTAGCCGCCTGTAATAAGGTCGAGATCCCCATCATTATCAAGGTCTGCACACACACCCATTTCCGCATCCAGAGAAGATACGCCGGAAAAGATTTCCGAACCCGGCGAAAAAACAGGATAGGTAGATGATCCAATATTTTCAATATAAACAGGTCCTTCATTGAGATTTCCCAATATCATATCCTGATCACTATCTGCATCCAGATCGGCAAAACGGGGTTGAGAAAAAGGCAAACTCGGCACACCGCTTGAGTTGAAAATCTCATCATGCTGCAGCCATGGCTGAGCTGAAATTGAGCATGTAATAACTATACAAAACACAAAACATAGCACATTTTTTTTCATCATTATTCTCCAAAAATTTAAAAGACTTGGTTCATCTTGTTTCCTTTTTTATGTAATAGTACACTGACCCACACAGATTTTGCAGATAAGAGATTTAAAGCTGATGTCCTCTTCATTATAAAATTCCAATCAGCGTTCATCAGTTTGATCTGTGTTCATCTGTGTCCTATTTTATGTAACATAAACTGATTTCTCACGGTTCCTCATATTCAACTATCCTTTTACAAAAATCATAAAGGTCGATCTTATCGTCATCAAAGAAAGAGAGGTCTTGATAAATATGGTAAATCTCTGCTGGAATTATATTCGGATAGACACTAAAATTGTAATATACATAAAGAAATAATCGCCAGGGATTATCTGCTGCAAAACTTATGATTTCGTCGATATAGCAATAGAAAAACATTGAAGGCATATATGCCTGCTCAGTGGGCGGCCAATATATAGATAAACCACCGGCATCTTCCCACACTTCACCGCTTACCTTATAGAGCACTGCATCTTCGATCGCATCCATAATAACCTGCGCTTTGGGCTGTATCACTTCAAAAGCAACGGAATCCAGGATCGTATTGCAAAAGTCTGCAAGTGCGTCTTCAACTGCTGGGATCTTGTCCAGTTTAATTGTTGAAAGTGTAATTGTTGTATCTGCGGCATGAATATCATAATAGAAATCGCAGATCTCTTTGCCAAGATTGGCTGCGGTAATGGGCGGGTCATCGGTAATGGTCTGAAGTATCTCTGTCAAGGGCCAGGTAGTGCCAACATTTTCAGAACCAACTACAATATCGATTGATACATTTCTAAGTTCATGCATTACTTCGATCATCTGCATGACACAGGCATTTAATGCCAGCAGGTCAAAATGTACACCTGATCCTTGCAATGCACTCACTACTCCTTTTACTGTCATGAAATCGCCATCACTAGTTTCATCTATCATCATTCCCTGCCAGCCATACCCGTGATCTGCAAGCATCAACGCATAATGATCAGCAGGATAATTGGCAGCAGACCAGGTGATGAAAGACTGCAAAGTTTCCGGGTCAGCCATATTCACTTCCCTGCCGCCCTGACCATCTCCCCAGTCCGCAATTGCATTTGCATGGATCGGCTCCATTCCGGAAGTGTAATAGAATCTGTGGGCAATTTCCCATCCCCCGAAATCATCCATGTGCGGATACCGGTCGAACTGAATAATAATATTTACCTCGTCATTACTTCCCACTTCTGCGGCTATGATATTATAAAAGGCAGCAATAAAATCCTGCTGCATACTCACCTCGTCCCCGTCCAGATACCACATAAAAGTCCATGTTTTATTATTTTTGTCCGGATCAGTGAGTTTGCAGCACCCGAATAAAGTGAGTGAAAGTAGTAAACCAATTATTATTATCTTTTTCATCTGTTCTCCTTTGTAAGAAAGAATATTAATTTTTATATGGAAACCGGATCAAGGTTGTCAAGTTGTTTGGATTAAGAAATTATTAGCAGCACGTAGATTTATTTTTTATATAAAATATTGAAGTTTCGCAGGAGCGGAGATCAATAAAAAATCATATTTAGCTTTTCATAATATCTACTAAGTTACTTCAGTTATTATAAATGTGAAAAACTATGATTTGTCATCCTCGAGGAGTCCCGATTTGTCGGGGCGACGAAGGATCTCCCGGAAGGATGAACCAACGTTCTTGGGAGATTCCCCGATAAATCGGGATTGTAAACTTGGTCGTGGAATTTATACTGAGCAAAGCGAATATACTCAATGACAATTTTATTAAAGAAAAAAACGCTTGTCACTCTGATCCGCCAGCTGGCGGAGAAGAGTCTCCCTGCTCGTTGATCTGAACATTCTCGGGAGATTCTTCGTCGCTGCGCTCCTCAAGAATGACAATTATTTTTTTTGTGGTTTGCTTTTTTTTATAATTGTTCACCCCGAGAAATAATGCTTGGCAGGATTTAACGGGGATTGGAAGAATAGAGGACTGCCATGGCGAAGTGCAACGAAGTCGGGTCTCAGCTTTTTTTTCACGCTGGAGTGGAAATTCTTTTTTTTTATCTACTGCGAAACTTGAGTAAAATATATGATATTATATTAAATCATTATAAAATTAAATGTCAAGTGGACTTTTTACACCAATACCACCCTTTTTTAGGACATGAGTATAAATCATAGTTGTTCTAATATCCTTATGACCCAATAATTCCTGCACTGTTTTTATATCGTATCCATTCTCTAATAGGTGAGTAGCAAAAGAATGACGAAATGAATGGCAACATTGTTTTTCTGTCTTTTTCACCTTTCCCACTTCTAACTATAATCTGATTATAGTCAAAATCAATATCTTGTATCCGCAGACGAAGGGTTTCCATCAATCTCAAACCAGAACCGTAAAGCAAGTTTGCAATAAGCCAGTTTGTCTCTTTCAAGTAATAGAAAATCTTTGGCTCTTTTGAGTTTTTAGTGGGTTGATATACTAAAAATTTAAATACGCCAATGCATATAAATATCCAATATCCAACCCCAGTGTAATAAAAAAAAGAAGATTACACGGGGCAGGCATGGAATATCCAATGTCCATATATCTCAGTGTCTTATCGGGGCGTCCTGTCAAGTCGTAATGAAATGGAGACTGAAGCGTAGCGAAGACTGAA
>JACNJG010000226.1:2246-4701 GCA_014382685.1 Candidatus Cloacimonadota bacterium | reverse complement strand
TCTCTGCCTGCCAAGGCGTCCTGTCAAGTCGTAATGAAATGGAGACTGAAGTGGAACGAAGACTGGTGGTGAATTATGTCTGTCTTGGTTTATTCGAATTCGGAGTTATCAGCCGTATCCTATGTGGTAAAATCTCCACACGAATGTGTTTTCTATCCTTTATAAAAGGTATCTCACCATCGAGATAGAGCGGTAAATCGCGCTGGGCTTCAATGAGAATTTCCTTACCCTTGTAAAGGTGAGCGACAGGAAGTTCCGTATGCATGCCCTTTACTGCCTTTGGAATGAATTTGAATATCTTTCTTCTTGAGAGCTTATCAATGATACAAAAATCGAATTCCTCATCATCGATCTTAGCATCAGGAGTAAGATGAAATCTGCCACCGCAGCAAATGCCGTTTCCCACCGTAACAAAGAGTGTGTCCTTCGTAAAGGTCTCACCATTTATCGTGACTGTAACATAATAGCTGTCTTTCCTGATGAGGGCTTTCATCACTGCATACATATATCCGGGGAATCCATTCAGCCATTTATTTTTTGTGTAGGAGATCGCAACCTGTGCATCAAAACCGACGCCGAGAGTGTTTATGAAATAATAATCCTCGACCTGCCCGATATCCACGAGCTGGATATGATGCTCTTTTATGACTTGAATTATATCGCGTAATTTATGAGACAGATCAAGATTCTTTGCAAAATCATTACCACCTCCGATAGGAATAACACCGAGGTTTACATTCTCGGGATATCCCGACTTCATAATCCCGTTGACCACTTCATTGATCGTGCCGTCACCTCCGGCTGCAATAATGTTTTCCACGCCTTGAATAACAGCTTCGTGTGCAAAATCTATCGCCTGGCGTGAGCAGTCAGTCAGCACCATTTCGTATGGCATGTTGTATTTTTTGAAATAGTCCTCGATAGTGCGGACGTACTTGAATGCCTTCCCTTTTCCTGCAAACGGGTTAAGTATTATCTTATACATTATTCTCCATAATATTATTTAATGACATCAAATTATTAAAGAATTTTCAGAAATCAATTTCTGGTCAAAGCATCAAAGTTCTTGGAGATCACGTATCAATTCGGGAATATTTTTGAAAAGTTCTTGTGCACCATCGATGTCTTTTCCGCCAGCCATTGCCATATCTGGTTTTCCGCCGCCTTTCCCACCGATGAATGATGCAGCCCGGTTCACGATCTTGCCGGCATGAAAGCGCTTTGTCAGGTCTGAAGTGACAACACAAATGAGCGAAATCTTATCATCAAATTTTGATCCGAGAATGCCAATGCCTGAGCCGATCTTCTGCCTGAGCATATCCGCAGCTTCTTTGAGCTGATGAATGTCTTTGATGGTAAGCATACCGGATACGACAGTAACACCATTAATTGTCTGTTTATTAATAATGAAATCATCAACGATGTCTTTCAAAGAGGACCTTTCCAGTTCCTCAAGATTTTTTCGCAACTCTTTATTCTCGATGTGCAGTTTATCTATTTTCTCGGGAATTTCAGAAAGTTTCGTATTCAGTTGATTCTGAAGCTGATGAAGGATATGTTCGTGGTGTTTTACAAATTCATAAGCGAATAATCCTGTTACTGCTTCGATCCTGCGAACTCCTGCTGCAATAGAACTTTCAGAAATTATCTTAAAGAAGCCAATATCTCCAGTCCGTCGGCAGTGAAGTCCTCCGCAAAGCTCCATCGAGCAATCTCCGATTTCGATCACCCTTACTTTTTTCTCATATTTTTCACCAAATAGAGCCATTGCACCCTTTTTTCTTGCATCATCGAGATTCTCGATAATAGGATTGACTGGAATATTCATCATGATCTTTTCATTTACTAGCAGTTCCACTTTATCAAGTTCATCCTGGGTAACTTGCTGGAAATGGGTGAAGTCAAAGCGGAGTCTGTCCGGTGCAACATGTGAGCCCTTTTGATGAAGATGGGTTCCCAGCACCTGCCGCAGCGCAGCATGAAGAAGATGAGTTGCAGTGTGATTTCGTGCAATATTTTTTCTTCTTTCAAGATCAACAAGGGCTTTAACCTTTTTGTTTTTTATAGCTCCCTTGATAAGTTTTCCAAAGTGGAAGATCACGTCATTCTGCTTCTGAACGTCCTCAACTTCGATTTCAAACTCATCATTGATAATTTTTCCCGTATCAGCGATCTCACCGCCTGATTCAGCATAGAAAGGTGTCTTGTCCAGAACAATGACAGCATTGTTATCTTCATCGATGTAATGATGTTCTATTACACAATTCGCAGTATCATTTTCATAGCCGACAAATTCGCTTTTATGCTCTGCCGGGATATCGAGTTTTGAGAAGGAATCGCTTTGCCGGTCGAATTTTGCATCTTCACGAGCTCGAGCTTTTTGCGCTTCCATCTCTTTTTCAAATCCCTTTGTGTCGACTTCGAGCCCTTTTTCTTCCGCCATTATTTTGGTCAG
>JACNJG010000226.1:0-1773 GCA_014382685.1 Candidatus Cloacimonadota bacterium | reverse complement strand
AAGCGTGTTGCCCTGCGTAGGATTCTCCTGATAACATATCCTCTTCCCGCATTAGAGGGAAGTACACCGTCTGCGATAGTAAAGGTCAATGCACGAATATGGTCGGAAATGACACGGAATGCATGCTTTTCATCTTCGAATTTAACCTGGGCTATCTTCTCAATATGATGTATTATCGGCATAAAGAGGTCGGTTTCGTAGTTAGAAGTTTTTCCCTGCAGAATTGCCACAAGCCGTTCAAAACCAGCGCCTGTATCAACATGCTTTTTAGGAAGATCGACAAGTTCGCCGTTTTCAAGTCTATTGAACTGGATAAAAACTAAATTCCATATCTCTATAAAACGACCGCATGAACCATTCATTTCGCAGCGATGATCCGGGTCATCTTTTTGTGAGCAGTGCTCGATACCTCTGTCGTAATGGATTTCTGAGCATGGTCCGCATGGACCGGTGTCAGCCATCTCCCAGAAATTGTCTTTATCTCCGAATTTGAGAATATTGGCTACATCAATGTCGGTTACTTTTTTCCACAATTCAAAGGATTCATCATCTTCATAATGCACTGTTGCATAGAGTTTGTCTTTGGGAATTTTCCAGATAGAGGTCACGAGCTCCCACGCCCACTGGATAGCTTCTTTCTTGTAATAATCACCAAAGGACCAGTTGCCGAGCATTTCAAAGAAGGTGTGATGATATTCGTCTTTTCCCACTTCTTCGAGGTCGTTATGTTTTCCTCCTGCACGCAGGCATTTCTGGCTGTTAACTGCGCGTGTGTAATCCCGTGAGCCGTTTCCCAGAAAGATATCTTTGAACTGGTTCATGCCAGCATTTGTAAAAAGAAGTGAAGGATCGTTTATCGGCACAAGCGGTGCTGACGGAATGATCTCGTGTTCTTTTGCTGCAAAGAAGTCTATAAAATTTCTTCTGATCTCTGAACTAGATAGCATGTGGAGACGATTTCCTTTTTTGTGGGTATAGAAAATGGGGGGTGCTTGCTGTCAAGAAAAACGAAGGCATGGCACAGTGCCCAAATAATTTGACAAACATATAGGCACTAAAAAATGTAGCGAACTCATGGGCCAGTAACTCAGTGGTAGAGTATCGCCCTTTTAAGGCGAGAGTCGAAGGTTCGAATCCTTCCTGGCTCACCATTTTGAAACTTCTTTTTGAGGCCCCATCGTCTAACGGTTAGGACTCAGGATTTTCATTCCTGCAATAGGGGTTCGATTCCCCTTGGGGTCACCATTGTTGGAGAACCGTCACTAAGGTGGCGGTTTTTTTATTTCGTAGGGGTTGAAATTATTAGCAGGCAGACCCACTCAGATTGCGGATTGCGGATTGTGGATTTGCGATTTCGGAATGCGGATTTAAAATCCGAAATCAAAAATGAAAACATACGAAATATCTTGACGCATTATGAAGTCCACCCCAAAAATTTGGTATAATCACAGTCTCCTGAAATAGCGAGGTTAAAATGGAAAAAGGATTAAAGATATTAATATTAGAAGATGATCCTTCCGATGCCGAACTGATTAAATATGAACTGAGGAAAACCAATAAAGAATTTGAATCTCGAGTAGTGCAAGATGAGGAAAATTTCCTAAAAGAACTTGAAACCTTCCAGCCGGATCTCATCTTATCAGATTACTCCATGCCGCAATTCACCGGCTTGGACGCTCTGGAAATTGCAAAAAAGAAATGTCCTGAAATTCCTTTCATCATTGTTACAGGTTCTGTAAATGAAGAAACAGCAATTAAGTGCATGCGCTGGGG
>JACNJG010000194.1 GCA_014382685.1 Candidatus Cloacimonadota bacterium | reverse complement strand
ATCAGCGTTAATCTGCGTTCCATTCTTTCCGGTTCCATTCTTAAAACGTCCAGTCAAGCTGAACTCTGATCGAGCTTTCTTTATGCTTTGTTTGAGCAACATAATTATTGCCGGGAATAGGTTCATTATATTTACGAAGATAGAGTTCATCGTCCTGATAATGTTTCACTTTATATTTAAAAGAAATTGCCAGACTGTTTGAGATCCGATTATACAGGTTAAACCAGAACTTCATTCCCTGGCTGCCCATAAAATCGATTTCCATGTCTTCCCAATCCCAATGACTAACACCGTGTCCGTTCCAGAAGAGGAAAGAACCTTCCACACGGAAATAATCAGTGAAATTATGCTGATAGTTCACGCAGATCATATCTCCATGGATTAGTACATTCGCTGTTGGGATGATATTGGTTTGTCCGGGTTCGGCAGAATTTGTGAGATTCGTATATGGTGCCATCCATACTTTTGTGTATCGGTATTCTAGTTCAAGTCTATCACGATTGGTAAGATATGTTCTGAATAAGCAGGTAGTTTCACTGGTTTTTGATACTGCTCGTGTGAAGAAATCTTCTGAGCCGTTGGTCTGCAACTTCTGTTTCAGGCGCATAGCGATCTGATAAATTGGTCTGTATTCAAGCTCTCCCTGAAAACGTACACTTTTTCTTCCATCACTCTTACGTTCCCACATATCAAGATATGCTTTAGTAAGAGTAAGCTCACGAAGGAACTTGTATCGAGTCTCGATGTACAAACCTCTTTCAGGCTGTGACCATGGGGAGTTAATGTACATCTCGGAAACCAGAGGATTTTTCAAATAATACTGCTTTTCAAGGATTGTTCCATCAAAACGCTCATGCTCTGCAAAGGGACGCGCGTAGGGATTATCAAATTCAAGATCGTAATCGCGGTACAGCATCATAAAATTAAGATTTGCATAATTGAAATAGGCACTTGCAACCAGAGCGCTCGGATCATCTCCAAGGGCAAAAGGTTTTCCGTCAACTTCGAGCTCTGCATACTCACCCTGGAAGGTCACATTATCAAGAGTAGTTTGCCAGTCAAAACCATACACTCTTCGATAATTTCTGCGATATGTATCTGTCTCTGTAGAATAGAGACCGGAAATTTCCGAATCATTGATATCTAATTTTTTATAATAATAGCTGTCATAGATAAGGTATTCATCGAGGTTTGCATAGTCTGCAATACTGAAATAACGGTCATATTTTGCTTCATAAGCTGTGACGCCGAGATGGGTGCCGATGAATGGGTCGAACTGCAAATGCCCACCCACCATTGTTTCGCGAAGTGCATCTCTTCTTGGTGCCATATCGATCTTGGGAAGAGGATGGGGAGTGAGATTTGGACGATATTCGTTGAAAAGAGCTTCAGCACTCTCAAGCTGCTCATTTGTGAAGCGAGGTGACGAAACGATATAATAAAAAATATCATCGTTATCATCTAATTTGCCATCATGATTGCTGTCCCATATGACCACATCTTTTTTATCATCAGAGAAGAATAAAGAGGCATTCATAAAGCTGTTTCCATACTCCATTGCAGCGCCCTTGAGTGCAAATTCTTCTGTGGGGGAGAGGTCCGGGAAAATTCCCCGAACGCGTTTTGAAAAGCCATATCCGGATCTGCGGGGTTCAAATAGATCGGTATTTTCCATGACAAGACCTTCACCCCAGGTCGCCCTGTAATTACCGAGCACCACTTTCAGGTTTGCAGGTTTCAGGTCGATACTTGCGGTATATTTAGAATTCTCAGCGAGCGCTTCGGATAGTTGATTGTTTTCCTGGAACATATTGAGATCTCTTTCCTCGCCCTTTTTGAAGAACAGCAGTGCGCCGATTTCAAGATTGAACCAATCTTCCATTCGTGCTCTGAATTTATGTGAGATCTCAGGAGCAGCATTATCAAGATCATATCTGCCCCACATAGAAAATTTCTCATTAAGACTGTCCGGCACAAAACTTTCGCGCAGTACTTCTTCGATCTCTTCTGAGAAGGGATTATTATTGAATTTGAAGCGGTAGTTGAAATTCCATTTACCTTTAAGTTCGGGTGGTTGATAGGACACATAGTGACGAAGATTAGTTGCTCCATAGTGAGTAAGTCCGGGAGCGTTTCTCATCCCCCTATAATCTTGAAAGTCACTGAGTTTTCTCTGGCGAAGAAGTGCACGTACATCTGAAGGAGTAACGATCGGCATGTTAAGCAGGTCTCTATAAGTTGCAGTGTTGATATTGATCGGGGACATGAGCATATCTTCCCAGAGATCGGAAACTGCTTCGGAAGATCCTTCATCCATTGCAAGACGACGTATAAGATAATAGATTTGATCTCTTCGCTGTGCTCGTTCGTCATAAACGCCATAGGGCATGATCTTAACAAGAGGTTTGAGCTTCAAAAAAGTATCTTGATCAATGCTGTCTATATTGAGCAGGTCATATACAGACTGGAAAAAGTTTATGTAGTTTCTGTAATAATAGATATCTTCTGCTTGCTGAGGAGTGATCGGAAGTGCATGTATCTGCTGGTAAGTTGCCTTGTTGAGGTCTAACTGGTCCGGGCTTGCACAAAGCGTTCCTGCAATGAGAACAAACAATAAACTAAAAATTAATGTTACTTTTTGCATATTAACCCAATTTAATTAATAAAATAAGTTCGATGACCACACAGCATAAAAGTAGTGCTGCAAGGAGATTGAGCCAGAAGATCCGCACTGTGAGCTTTTCGATCTTATTCCTTAGATCATGAATATCTTTAAAAACTTTCTTTTCGATAACATCATATTTTTGGGAGAGTTCTTTGTAACCCCTATTGCTGAATTTATTTTCCCAGTCTTTCACTATATGGTTAAGGAAGTTAAAAAACAGCTTGATAAAACTTTTGATGACTAATGAATTACTGCCTTTTTCGTCCTGATTCTTATTTTTCATATATACCTCATTATAGTGACAAAATTAAAATTGATAGCCAAGAGAAAACTGATGTGTGAGTGGAAGAACTGGATGGGAGCTGAATCCGTAGTCGATCTTAACTCCTTTGAAGAGAATGCCGAAGCCGCCGGAAATACTATTCGGGTAGGTTGATGCACCGGTTCTCAGCCAGAAATTATCTATAACCTCGAACTCAATTCCTGCTTGTATCTTGGTTTCTTCTCCAAGTTTTTGAGACAGGTCGATTTCTGTTATCACACCGTCATACGGTTCATAAGCGATGCCAAGAGCAAGGTGCTGGGGAAGGTCAAAGGTCTGGTCCGAGCCCATTGAAGGGTTGTTCAGGTTCTTTACAGCAAAAGCGATATGTGTTCTTTGATGAAGTGTAGCAAGGGCTCCGAGATTGACACCATAAGTGGTTTGATTTCCCGGATCAATGCCGCCAACAGTTTCACCAAATTTCAGAAAGTAGAGGTTTACTCCATATCCCACATAGAGTTTTGAATGCACATCTCCAATAAGAAGGAAGGAGTGAGCGATAGAATAAGTGCCTTCCTGCTGAAGTTTATATCCTTCAAATTCGACATCCATTGCCTGCATTCCGAGAGAGATCGTTCCAATTCGGGGTAGCCGATAGGCAAGAGCACCGGACATGAGAATTTGAAAACTATTATTGAAAAGCTGCGCATAACCAAGGGAAATTCCCTGTTCGGCAGATGCGAGTGCTCCAGGATTGTAGAATATGGCATTCGGATCATTGCAGCTTGCAATGAAAGCTCCGCTCATACCACGGGCACGGGCAGATGGCTGGTAATTGACAAAAACGTTTGAATTTATCTCCGCATAGATAAATGAAGTGGTCAGAAGGATTATTATTAATATAAAACCTAATTTTTTCATTGGTATCCTTTCACGAAAAATTTATTTCAAAGGTGCTGAAATGACGATAGGTACAGACTTATTCTTAATATCACCATTATTCGGATTAACAACTTCCAGGTTACAGATATACAGTCCGGGAGGAAGGGTGTTCCAATTGTCATCCTTGCCGTCCCATTCAAATGTGTGCATACCTGTTGACATCTCATTTGTGAATGTGTTCACCAGCACACCCTCACTATTATATAAACGTAAAACAATCTTATCACCCGTGCGTGAATGATATTGGATCTGGAAAGTCTCTCCAAGAGTTGGGCAGAAGGTATAATGTGGGACTTTTAAGATAGCAGTAAAATCAGTTATGTCATAATCATATTCAAAAACTTCATCGGGTGCATTATCTGGAAATGAAATTACATTGCCAGATGTATCTTCTGCTACAATATAGAAAAATACAACTGTCCCTGCAGACTGTCCGGGTAGTTCGACTTCCCAAGAATGATCCTTTGCAGGGCTCATTGCAATCTCATCAAAGGGGTTCTGGCGAATTGTATTCCAATAGAGAATAGGATTTTGCAGAGAGTCAGAATAAGTAAGAGTAACCGTTACAGCTTCGCCTGGAGCTGGGTCAAGGTTTGAAATCACAACATTTCCACCAACACCACCACCGTGTGATCCGATATAATCGAATGTGTCAATAGGATACACTTCCCATTCCGAATCACCTGTACTTGTCCCTGCTGAGGAAGTCCAGTCTGTATTTCCGCTTTGAATTGCAGTTTTTCTTACTAATGTATGATTTAAGGTTGCAGCAGTAACTCCTGCTATATCCCAACCTGTGCCGGGATCTTCTGTAGGAATTCCGATCACATCAATGAGAGTCCA
>JACNJG010000192.1 GCA_014382685.1 Candidatus Cloacimonadota bacterium | reverse complement strand
GCTCATGGGAATCACTTGATGGGTAAGGATTTTGAAATTATCTCAAAGTATAATGCGTCGCTTGTTCATAATCCGGATTCCAACTTCAATAATGCAGTTGGTACGCTTAATCTCGCAAAAGTACCTGAAGAAATTCCTTTATTGCTTGGTACCGACGGCATGCATTGTAATATACTGAAGACAATTAAAATGGCATTTTTGACCTGTCGCCATCTTAATAAAAGTTCAGAGATCGGGTTTGATATTGTTGCACGTATTTTAAGAAACAGTTTTGATATCCATAATCGATTCTTTGGAAATACACCGATGCTGCGAAAAGGTGATTCTGCCGATCTTATCGTGCTTGATTATTGTCCATATACCGAGATGGATGCTGATAATTTTCTTGGGCATTTTCTTTATGGTGCTTGTGAAACTTCAGTTCGCACTGTGTGCAAAAAAGGTCACTATCTCATGAAGGATTTTCTTGTTGATCCGGAAGAAGAGGTTTATAAGAAAGCTTATAAAGTCGCTGAAATAGTTCGGGAGAAATTTGAATTCCTACAAAAATGAAAAATAATATATTTAGTGTAGTAGGGAAAAATTTACCGAGAACAGATGCCTATGAAAAAGTTACTGGCAGAGCACAATACGCTGCCGATATCTCCTTCCCGGGCATGTGTTTTGCTTCACAAAAAAAGACTATAATTTCTCACGGCATAATCAAGAATATCGACATTTCTCAGGCAGAGAGAGTTCCCGGTGTTGAGGCAATCATTACTCACAAGGATGTACCCGGAAGCAATATCTCAGGTGTGATAAAGTATGACCAACCGGTGTTTTCCTTCGATAAAATTTATTGCCCTGCGGATGTTGTAGCGCTGGTGGTAGGAGAAGATAGGGAAGCCGTCCGGAAAGCTCTCAGACTAATTAAGATCGAGGTTGAGGAACTTCCGGTTTTATCAGATTATACACATGCTTTGGATAATGATGCGCTGCTTATTCATCCTGAAAATAAATCGAATCTCATCAACCACTATCCCTTAAGAAAGGGTGATATTGAAAAGGGCTTTCAGGAATCAGATATTATTCTTGAGAGGACATATACTACTCCTACTATTGAGCACGCATACATTGAACCAGAATGTATTACCGCAGTGCCTGATTTCAGGAAAGATGTTTATAAAATTTATGGTTCGGTACAAAATCCATTTACCTGCAGGAGAATTGTCGCCCAGGTAATGAAGGTGCCTCTTGCGAATATTCATATTATACAAAACGAACTTGGCGGTTCCTTTGGCGGCAAAGACGACACTATGGATATACTTGCTGCACGTGCATGTGTTGCATGTAAAAAAGTTGGCAAACCTGTTCGGATACATCTTTCGCGTGAAGAATCCATAATTGAAAGCTATAAACGTCATCCATATACTATGAGTTATAAAGTTGGGGTTTCAAATAAAGGCATCCTGAAAGCAATGAAGATCGATATACTCGCTGATGGTGGTGCCTATGCCTCGATGAGCCCCTTTGTAACATGGCGTTCAGTAGTTCAGGCGACAGGGCCATATGAAATAGAAAATGTACAGACGGATGTAAGGGCAGTCTATACAAACAATCCATACACAGGCGCAATGAGGGGCTTTGGTTCTCCCCAGATCATCTTTGCTCAGGAATCACTTATGGATGAAATCGCAGAAAAGCTGAATATGTCGCCCTTAGAAATTCGCATGATAAATGGATATAAACAGAATTCTGAAACTGCAAGCGGACAAATCTTATCAAGTCATATCGTGAGCTTGAATCAAGTTATGGATAAAGCGACAAAAGAATCTGATTTTGAGAAGAAGTATAACTTATACAAAACACAATATCCAGGTGAGTATAAATCAAATTATGAAGATCTAATATTGAGGGATGATCAGTTTTCATCGGGCTCAAATATTAAAAAAGGAATCGGGCTGGCATGCAGTTTCCGTGGGTGTTCCCTCGGTGCAGAGGGCATTGACGCAACAGGCGCTTTGATAAGCATTCAGAAGGATGGGAGTGTATATCTTATTTCGGGATTGGCTGAGAATGGCCAGGGCTTACGCATGACCTTTTCCATGGTTGCTGCTGAGGTTCTCGGTATATCCCCAGAGGATATTTACTATCTTGAACAGGACACAAGCAGAGTAGCTGATGGAGGACCAACTGTCGCCTCACGATCAACCTTAATGGGTGGAGAAGCAGTAAAAAATGCAGCTGAAATAGTTAGAAAAAGAATTGAAGAAATGCTAATTGGTGAATGGGATCTCAATAAAGAGTCGACATTCAAGTTTGCTGATCATTATATTGTACATGAAGGATCGGGAAAGAAAATTTTCGTTTCTGAAGCATGTGATAAAGCATATCTAAATGGCGTGAATCTCAGTGCCTATGGATGGTTCAAGGCACCTGATGTTGACTGGAATGAAGAAATTGGTCAGGGACCTGCTTATTTCACGTATGTTTATGGTTGCCAAGTTGCAGAAGTCGAAGTCGATACTGCATCTGGTAAGATATTTGTAAAATCAATTACTGCAGTACATGATGCCGGGCAAATAATCAACAAGCTGGGTGCTCTTGGGCAAATATATGGAGGAGTTTCACAGGGTGCAGGATACGGAATCATGGAAGAAGTGATAGTTAAAAATGCAGAAATACAAAACATTAATTTCGATGAATATCTTATCCCTACAAGCGTTGATGTTGGAGAAATAAAGGCATTCTTTGTAGAAAATCCTGACACATTTGGACCATTCGGAGCAAAAAGTCTTGGAGAGCCCACACTTGAAATTACTGCTGCGGCGATCAATAATGCTGTCTCTAATGCTCTTGGCAAAAGATTCTACCATCTTCCCCTTGATCTTGAGCAGATCAAGACAGGGAAAACATTATACCAAATAAAAAAATGAAAAAACAGTATTCTTTTCATAAATTTACTCAATTAAGACCGGCTCTTGAATTTTTGAGAAAGAAAGGTGCCCAAAGCAGGATCATTGCCGGCGGTACTGATGTGCTTATAGATATTCGTAAAGCAAGCAGCAAACTCGATCCAGTGAAGCATATTGTGGATATTCATGACATTCAGGAACTTAGAAATATCGAGGTCAAAGGCAATGTATGCAAGATCGGAGCATGCTGTACTTTCAAAGAGATCAGCAGTAATGAATTTGTGAGATCATATTTTCCGGTGCTGAAAATGGCAGTGGAAAAGATCGGTTCACCACAGATAAGAAACGTCGCCACGATCGGAGGGAATATTTGTAATCTTGCTGCGTGTGCAGACAGTATCGCACCACTTCTTGTGTATGATGCAAAAGTCAGGCTTTGTTCAGATGGAGATGAACGAATTGTACCTTTGGAAAATATTCTTGTAAAGCCCTACAGAACGGACATTCAACCCAATGAAATTCTTACAGAGATAATGCTCCCCATTCCTGATAAGGATTGGAAATACTGCTTTTATAAACTTGGTCGAAGATCCGGAGTCTCAATAAGCAGATTGAGTTATGCTATCCTTCTTAAAACAAACAAAGATAGGGTCGAGGATATTCGTTTTGCATTTGGAGCATTATTCTCAGTTCCCAAAAGATTAAAGGATATTGAGAAGGAACTCAGACAGCAAACAATATCTGCGGATCTTTGGAAAGATGTGAGCAGAAAGGTCGCCCAAAAGATCCTCGATGAAACAGGAGTGCGATGGTCAACTTTCTACAAAATCCCTGTTCTGCAGCAGCTTTTCTACTCAAGCTTAGTGGATTTGACTTAAAAAAATATATCTTTATATTGTATCTAAATTAAATATTCAGGAGAATAAATGAATCAAACAAAAACAATCGTGCACAAATTTGGATTTGCATTACTTATTACAGGATTGCTCGTAGCATTCGGTTGCTCAGCCAAAACTAGTTCAATAATAGAAATGACAGGTGATAATTTTGAGGAACTGATTAAGAATGAACTTATTGTCGTAGTATTTATTCCGGCAGATTGCGATAGTTGTGATGAAGTGCTCACCACTCTCGAGGAAATTCAGGATGAGATGCAGGATATCATAGTTGCAAAAATGGATGTTGAAAAGAATGAACAGTTTTTAAATGAAATACGATTTCGTGTGAAAGACGGGGTGCCAACCATCGTAATGTTCAGTAACGGTGATGTTCAGGATTATTTCATTGGAGCCGTGGGCAAAGAAGCAATTGTTGAGAAAATAAACAAAGTCAAAGCCAACCTGCACGTATGGGAAGATGTTGAAGCAGGAAGGGTGTCATTTATGGATGCCTTTGATTTTACACTGAAAGATCTCGAGGGCAATGATGTCACCTTAAGTGAAGTGGGCGGACTGATCATCCTGGATTTCTGGGCTACCTGGTGCCCTCCCTGTAAAGCAGAAATTCCGTATCTTGTAGAATTTTATAACAATTACAAAAACAGAGGACTGACAGTTATTGGAGTAAGTTCAGAATATGTTGAAACTCTAATTGATTATAAAGAAAACCTCGCAGCCACTGGAACAAATATCACTTATCTCATCCTTGTGGATAGTGATAGAGAAGTCTCAGCCATGTTTGGGATCAAAAGTATTCCAACCACTTTTTTCATCTCTCCTGAAGGAGAACTGTTAAAGAAAGAGGTGGGTTTCTCTGAGGAATTCCTTCCTGAATTTCAAAAACTTATTGAAGATAATTTACCGAAGTAAACACTACGAGTAGAAATCGTATTCAAAAAAAT
>JACNJG010000190.1 GCA_014382685.1 Candidatus Cloacimonadota bacterium | reverse complement strand
AAAAGGCAGACCTCCAAATGGAATCCGGCGGAATCAGACTGAAAGGAGTGGATGCAACCTGCTACCAATATGGCATTCGTAAACCACTCTTTTTTATTGCAGAAAAACTGGGAAAGAAATCAGAATCACAAAAATGGAAACAAGAAAGCATAAACATCAAAGAAGCTGTTCTGAAATATATGTGGGATGAAGATGAGGAAATGTTCTTTGATGTAAATCCAAAAAACTGGAAAAGAACGAACATCAAAGCTGCGGTTTGTTTCTATCCGTATATGAGCGATATTATTGATGAATCTCACCTGAACGGATTTGTGAAACATCTTTTTAAAAAAGAAGAATTCTGGACTTCATATCCTGTTCCTGCAACTGCTTTGAACGAACTGCTTTCAAGTTCTTTTGGAGAATGGAAAGAGAAGAGAATGAACTGTCCGTGGAACGGAAGAACCTGGCCTATGACCAATTCGCATGTTGCAGAAGCTCTTGTGAATGCTGCTTCCAAATATGATGAAAACCTGAAAGAGAAAGCAGGTTGGTTCATCCGCAGAACCATTGAAATGATGTTCCTCGATGGTGATCTGAAATATCCAAACACTTACGAGCATTATAATCCGCATTCGGGTAAACCCTGTCTTTATCGAGGAGTGAACGACTACCAGCATTCCTGGATAGTTGACTTGATCATAAAATATATCTGCGGAATCCAACCGCAGCTCGATGACACAATAATCGTCGATCCGCTTCCTCTTGGATTGGAATATTTGAAAATCGATAATGTTCCAATTAAAGGAAATATATTTAAGGTGGAAATTGAAAATGATAAATTCCGGGTTTATCTTGATGGCGTTCTACAGAAAAAAAGTAGAATTGGTGAAGGTGTAATTCTGCAAGTTTAGGTTAATCTTGAGAATGTTAAGCTAAATTACAATCTGAAGGTTTATTATGAAACCTTTAAAAACCTATTGTTAAACCCTTTTAAAGAAAACCAAAAATTCAAAACCTCAAAATTTAATTTTTTGTAGCCGAATGCGTTAGCTTTTGATCTATACATTCATTCCAAAACAGAACTGCATAGCAGTGGCATCTATTCTAATCATACATTGAATAACATATCGCTTCTATTAAGCTAATATCCTATTTCATTTTATTACCCAAAGCTAACTAATCTTCGATAAAGCTTCGCCTTGGCACAGCGCATTGGGTTACAAATATTGCACCGCTATACGGTTTTAAATATTTCACAGTTAAAATACTCAACTGGGAAATGTTAGTAAAGTAGATAATACTTATCAAACTACATAATAAAATTGCGTTAAAGAAAAAAGTTGCCAATTTTTTTAAAGAAAATTTAAAGAGAAATATGAAAATACAAATAGAAAAGAAGATAATTTTTTTACTGATTATTATTTTTACAACCTTTCTACTCTTCTCGGACAAAACAGAAAAAGATTATGAAAAACAACGGGAAAACATGGTAAAAAGCCAGATAAAATACAGGGGAATAAAAGATAAAGCTATTCTTAACGCAATGAGAACCGTTCCACGTCATCTCTTTGTTCCCAAAAGCCACCGCTCAAAATCATATTATGATAGACCTCTGCCCATAGGTTATGGACAAACCATTTCGCAACCATACATCGTTGCTTTAATGACAGAGCTTTTGTGTTTGATAGATAGTTCAAAGGTTCTGGAGATCGGAACAGGCTCAGGTTATCAGGCAGCAGTACTCGCAGAGATCACAGATGAAGTCTATACTATAGAAATAGTTGAAAAACTTCATAAGATTTCAAATAAAACTCTGAGAAATACGGGTTATTCCAAAGTAAAAACAAAATCCGGAGACGGATACTTCGGGTGGGAAGAACATGCTCCCTATGATGCTATAATCGTAACCTGTGCTGCAGAATTTGTACCTCCTCCTTTAATCAAGCAACTGAATATTGGCGGCGTAATGTGTATTCCTGTAGGTCCTCCATTCCAGGTTCAGAATTTACTTCTTATCACAAAAAAAAGTGAAGATGATATAATAACAGAAGTTATAACCTATGTTAGGTTTGTGCCGTTATTGAGGGATTAATATTTCAAACTCAGGAGGAAAAAAGTAGAACCTGAAAGACAGAACGGGGTAGGGGAGTTGAAGAAAGAATCTATTGAGAAGAAACAATGACTAAAAACACAAAATTCATCCAAATTGCTGTATTCCTCACTTCCCTCACTATCCTTTGCTACGAAATTATTCTAACCAGGATTTTCGCCATAACTCAATGGTATAACCTTGCATCCATCATTATCAGCGTGGCTCTGCTGGGTTTTGGAGCAAGCGGCACAATGATATTACTTCTGAAACCTTACATTGAACGCTACTATAACAAATTTATCCAGATTGCCCTCATATTATATCCTTTCACACTCTGCACCGGCTTTATTATTTTCTGCAAAATCCATTTCAATCCCTTTGAAGTGGGAATCGATCCCAACCAACCCTTTATCCTGTTATTATATTTCTTGATTTTAGGAATCCCCTTCTTTTTCGGAGCTTTTGTAATCGGGTTAGCACTTATGAAATTCCCTATCGGTAAAACTTACTTTTCCAACCTGGTAGGTTCCGGTATTGGAGCATTATCAGTCGTACTCATTTCTTATTTATTCCATCCTTTTTCAATTCTGATTGGAATTACTATTATTGCTTTTATTGGCGCTATTATTTTTTCTTTTAACTTCCAAAAACAAACTCTCTTATCGAGTCGGAAAAAGCAACCTGGTAAACAAACCATAATTACATTAACAATCTCCATAATAATCATTTTACTCTTTTATTTTTCCTTTGACCTATTAAATTTGAAAAGGATCTCCCAGTATAAATCACTCTCAAAAACCTTACTCTTACCCAATTCAAAGATACTCGATGAACGTTATTCCCCTCTGGGTCTTGTGCAGGTTGTTCAAGCTGATGGACTACGCTCGACCGTAGGACTCAGTTTTTTATCTACAGAACAAGTTCCAATACAAAAGGGTATTTTCTTCGATGGCGAAGCAATGAGCGCCATTACACCATTTAAGGCAGATAAAAAAGACATAGAATACCTGAACCAGATTCCATCTTCTCTGCCCTATTTTCTTCTGGATGAAACCCATAAAAATAGAATCCTAATCGTGGGAGTTGGTGGCGGTGAAGGATTATTAAAAGCTTTACTACATGACTTTCAACATATTGATGGACTGGAATTGAATCGTGACGTAATTTCTCTTATGAAGAACGAATATGCAGATTTTTCCGGGAATATCTATTCGAAAGTAAATATAATTAACAAAGAAGCACGAGGGTATATTAAAACTACGGAGAAGCAATATAACCTGATAGAGATTTCCATGCTCGATACTTACAATGCTGCAGCTTCGGGTGTTTATGCTTTGAACGAAACCTATCTCTATACTCTGGAATCGATTCAGGACTTTTACAAACAACTGGAAGATGATGGACTGCTGGCAATAACCAGATGGGTGGTAAATCCGCCACGGAATAACCTGAAACTGCTCAATACCAGCATAAAAGCTCTGGAAAATCTGGGAATCGAGGATATCGGAAAACAAATAATCTACATCCGCAGTATCCAGTCTACCACGCTTGTAATTTCAAAGAAACCCTTCTCAAAAGAACAAATTAGCTCAGCAAAGGAATTCTGTAAGTCCCGCCTTTTTGATATTTGCTACTATGATGGTATCAAACCCGACGAGGTGAACAGATTCATAAAACTGAAAGAACCAATATATTTCTTAGCTGCACAAAACCTGTTATCCGACCGATCTTCCCAATTTATTGAAGACTATGAATTCGATATTAAAATAGCAACTGACAATAGTCCCTACTTTTATAACTCCTTTAAATTCAAAATGCTGAAATATCTTATTAGATACGGCACAGACAAAATCCCTTTCACAGAATGGGGATACCTTTTATTGATCCTGATATTGATACCTGTAGTGATCATTAGTTTTATTTTGATAGTTCTACCTTTGTTATTAATGAAAAAAATTAGAGAAAACTTGAACCTTAGAACCATATCCTATTTCAGTCTGATAGGCATCGGGTTTTTCTTTATACAGATGCCGCTCATCCAGAAGCTTATCCTGTTTTTATCACATCCCACCTACTCCCTGAGCGTGATTATTTCCAGTATGCTGATTTTTTCCGGTATTGGGAGTTATTTTTCAGATAGGATTTTTAAAGAAAAGCGAAGAATATTTTATTCTGTTATTATTATCGGACTTCTGACGCTCATCTATTTACTGAACTTCCATTACATCTTTCAATTGTTTATGAACAAAAGCGAAATAATTAAAATACTTGTGACAGTAATTTTAATATTACCTCTTGGATTTTTCATGGGAATCCCGTTTCCTCAAGGTTTAAAAATAATTAAAGAACTGAATATCAACAATGTCCCCTGGGCATGGAGCATAAATGGCTTTTTCTCTGTGATAAGTATTATCTTGGCCACACTTTTTGCGATCCTTTTCGGGTTTAGGGTTGTATTTATTATTGCTATTATCTGCTACCTGGGAGCGGGAGTGATATCGTTGAAATTGAAGAGAGGGTGAAAGAAAACCTAAATTTCTATTTGACAGTGAGGAGATTAATTTATAGTTTTGATGATTAAGCCCACTATAAAAACTAAGATATTAAGATAAAAAGGGACATGTGAAAATGAAAAAACCAAAATTTGTCATTCTCGAAACCTGATTTA
>JACNJG010000187.1 GCA_014382685.1 Candidatus Cloacimonadota bacterium | reverse complement strand
TTTAGATGTGGAAGTATGGATTATTTATCCGCTTTGGTACATTCTTGATTTCCGTCCATTCTTTACATACGAAACACGCACAACAAATTCTCCTGCAGGAAGTTTGGTTGAGGACAAGAAGAACTACACAACAAAAACGTATGGAGCTTCACTTCAAGTAAGGTTTTAAAAATATCTCACAAATCATTTTATAATTGCCATGCAAATCTATGTGGCAGTTTTTTTTATTAAAAGAATAGAACACAGATTAGCACAGATTAAACTGATTAACCCAGTGAAATCCTGCAAAGCAGGAATCCCAATGTATCGTGATTATTTCATAGGGTGAACGCTGATTCAGAAAAAATACATTGCTTGTTCTCAAGTTTTGGAAGAAGTATTTCGAGAATAGAATTCAGAGCGAGAATAACCTATCATTCATTCTGAACTCCATCCGCCTACCGGCGTGATGAAGTCCAGTCTGAATAGAGCATGACTTAAATGTATTACATCTAAACGTGAGGTAGAAATTAAATCTGAAAAATCTTGATTAGTATTTGTAACTTCAGCTCAAGTGTTACCATGAAAAATACAGCAATTAGACATAGTTGTTTTTACATTACCATTTTATTTATATTCCTGTTTTCAATTCTTTCATCCTCCGAATCTGCGATCATTACACTCGAAGCAGAAAATCCCATCTTCCAAAAAGGTTCGCAGGGAAAAGATGAAAAAGATGCTGCATCCGGCGGAGAAGTTCTGGGTTGTGAATTCGGCTCGCAAGCCGGGCATTATACAGAATATGAATTTGAGTTGGAAGAATCACTTTCCAGTGTTTACCTCTCCATTCGATATGCACGGGCTGTGAATGGAAAATGTTGGTTGGATGTTGCGCTCGATGACGAATTTGCAGGAAGATTACAGTACTCAAACACCGGTGGCTGGGGAAATAAAGAGCAGGATTATAGATGGTCATCGCTTTATATTCAAAAAATTGAAGCAGGAAAACATCTCTTACGACTGACCGTTATAAATCTCGGCACAAATATAACTTTTCCGCAAATTCCAATTCCGGAGTCTTCTATTCTCGATCTTATCGGAAACCGAAATGATAAGAACTGTGTTGGTCACGGCAAGAATGTTGCTCTTTATACCGGCAGTCCTTCAAAATATTATTATGCAACTCATAAACTTGGAAACATCTTTGATATTGCGGACGGAACGACTATCAACTGGTTTCCGGATCACGTTCTTGTAACTCCGGATGTAAACTTGGGTTCAATTTTAAATTTGAATATCGATCAGATAGTTGTTTCAAAAGATAGAAAAGAACGATTTGAAAAGCAAAAACCCCGAATCAAGCTGACGGAACAACGACAGGTTTGTGTAACCAAAGATGATGTGGTGGTTTCTGTGGTTCATCTTTTCAATCCGACTGCAAATCCGATTCTAAAGACAATAGAAATTACCGGAGACTGCACAAAATCGAAAGATTGGCGTGGAGAGACAGGCGGCGAGAAGATTACAAAAAAAGAGGATAATTTCATCATCCTGAAAGATATAAATGTTTTTCCTAATATCCTGAATGATGGACTGACAATGGCAATCGGCGGAAATCTCGAACCGGATGAAATGATTTGCGAACCCGCAGGAACTTATCTCTTGAAATACAAAGTTGAAATTCCACCCAACACTTCTCGAAAATTCACCTTTGCCTGTGCTGTCGATCCTGATGAACAGATAGCTTTGAAGAATCTGAAAACCGTTTTAGAACAGGATGATCCGATTGCACTGAATAGAACAGATTGGCAGAACTTTTTCCAAAATGATGTTCCTCATTTTTCCTGTTCGGATAAAGGTTTAGAAGAACTTTACGGCTTTCGCTGGTTCCTGCTGAAATTTTCTACAGCCGGTGGTGATCTTGGTTTCTTCAAATATCCGGTCGTGTTGGAAGGAAGACAGGCTTATCAGACTTATTGCTGTTACAGTGCACCTTTTATGGCTCTGGATATGAACTGGGCAACCGATCCGCAGGTTGGATTCGGGCACATTGCCAATATGATCCATTCCGCTTATGAAGACGGACGCTTCCCGTGGTACACTTCTCCCCGCACAAATCGTGTGAATCTGCATCATAAGTCCAAAACCGGACTTTCGCTTCTTCCGTACACTGCCTGGCAGCATTATCTTATCCACGGAAATAAAGAAATGCTGGCAGAAATATATCCGGGAATGAAGAAGAACATCGAGTGGTGGATCAAAGATCGTGATTCTGATGGAGATGGTTTATTTGTTATCGATCATCAGCTTGAAACCGGAATGGACGACCTTTCCCGCTTTGATGATAACGACCCGACCCTGCGGTATGATGCGATCGATGCAACAAGTTACGCTTATGCAAATATTCTCGCTGTTTCCAATATGGCTCGCATTATAGGAAAAAGTGATGATGAAAAATATTTCCGAGATTATGCAGAAAAAACAAAGAATGCTGTGAATTTTCTGCTTTGGAATGCGGAAGATAAAAGTTATCGAGACAGGCATCCCGATTCAAAAGAACTTTCCAAAACAATGTGCATCACCACTTTCTATCCGTTCTTTGCAGGAATTGGAACCAAGCAAAATCTCGATGCATTCAGAAAGCATCTTTTGGATCCTGACCAGTTCCGGCTTCCATATCCTGTGCCAGCACTTCCCAAAGATGACCCGAATTTTGATCCGACCGGTTTCTGGGAAGGACCATCTTGGCCTGCTGCCACTTCACATATTTTGGAAGCATTCGCAACATCTGCCAAAACTCTCGACCGTTCCCTGCTTCCCGATGCAACCGAACTTATCAAACTTGCTGCCGAAAAACATCTTCAACCGCGAGCAGATTTCTTCGAACGCTACAATCCGCTCACAGGAGAACCATTAAGTCATTTTCGGGATTATATGCATTCCTGGTGGATCGATATTATCATTCGTCATATTGTTGGTTTCGAGCCGCAGGAAAATGGACATATTAAGCTCGATCCGCTTCCAATGGGATTGGATCATTTCCTGCTGGAAAATATAAATTATCGAGGAAAAAATATTACTGTCGTCTGGCAGTCAGTGGGTAAACAGAAAGAATATGAAAAGTATCCGATGGGCTATTCGGTTTATATTGACGTGAAACTTATTCATAATGATGAGAGACTTGAAAGGTGGGCGGAAGAATGAAACAGAAACCGTTGAAACGGTTACGATTTAGTGTTGCATGTTTATTTGCCACCAACTGAAGTTGGTGGTTAATGAGAGGAATATCTTTCTTAAAAAGAGGATGATGTAAAAGATGATTGTTAAATCTAATCATATTAACCACTTGCTTTTCAACCTGTGAAATTCAGCTTGCTGAATATTTCACTGGGTTAGCTGGTGGAGTGAAGAAGAAAAAACGAAAGTTAACCGTTTCAACGGTTTATAAAGTAAAAGGAGAAAAGCAGTATGCCAAAACACTCAATGAAAATCTATTAGTTGCATCTGGTCTGGAGTACAAAAGAAAGATTTCCTTTTTTCCAAAATAAACAAAAAGCGATTCAAGTTCTCGATACATTAAAAGATATTTGCTCAAAAAATCATGTTTATTTTAAGATCGGATTTGTAAATCCTGAACATATTCATTTATTAGTCGATTTACCGGTCAATATGACGATCGAAACAATGATGCAACTTCTTAAAGGTACATCATCTCACGAAATAAATGAAGCAGATATGTTCAAAGCTAAATTTGTCTGGGCAAGAGGATATGGAGCTTTTTCGGTTTCTGAAAATCAACTCGATACTGTCATAAAATATATTAAAAATCAGGAAGAGCATCATAAGAAAATGAGCTTTGCAAGAGAGTGGGAAGGTAACGTCTCAAAAGTTGGTGTAAAATAGAAAGGCTTGCAAAAGAAGTTGAGCCAACAGAAATCTCGTTGTAAAAAGATCAGATAAGGAGATTTAATATGGCTCAACGGAAGAAAGATGAATTGTATGAAAAGTTGGTCAATGTTTTTGATTCGGCGGAAGATGTTAATGGTTTATTATCTTTGCTTGAGAAGAGCATACAGGCGATGATAGAATTAGAGTTTGATAAGTATGTTGGAGCTAAGCGCTATGAACGCAGTGCTTCGAGGTCAACTATGCGGAATGGTTACCGCACACGCATCAAGCCTTTTCGAACCGGGTTAGGTGAAGTTGACATACGCATACCCAGAGTCCGTAAAGGCAACTATTATCCTGAGGTGTTAGAACGTTATCAGCGAGTAGATCGTGCATTGATATCGGTCATTCAAGAAGCTTACATAAATGGGGTATCGACCCGTAAGATGGAGAGAGTATTTAGCAGGATTGATATAACGGGATTGGACAAGAGTTCGGTGAGTCGTTATATTCAGCCGATACGAGATGAGGTAGAAAAGTGGCGGAGTAGACGCTTGTCGGGTCATTACGCATATATATGGTTAGATGCGATACATAGCAAGGTTCGTAGAGATGGAGCAGTATTTTCAACGAGTATATTAATAGCAAAGGCGTTACGGTTTGATGGTCGTCGCGAGGTATTAGGATTTTATGTGGGCAATAAGGAATCCTATCATAATTGGAAGTCATTTTTACAAGACTTAAAATTTCGTGGATTAGAGATGAGCAGTTTATGGATACGAGATGATCATGATGGACTTTCTAAAGCTTTGAGTGAATGTTTTCCTGGTCAATTACAGCAGCGTTGTATAGTTCATTGGATGCGTAATGCATTGGATAAAGTATCTGGTCCACATGCAGAGGAGT
>JACNJG010000181.1:13879-24979 GCA_014382685.1 Candidatus Cloacimonadota bacterium | reverse complement strand
CATTAAAACAATCGAGATCTCCGGCAATTCCCATTTTACCGACACCGAGATAATCCAAGCCCTTGGTCTTCATCCTGGAGAAAAATTCTCCTATGAGAAACTGAACCACAACATCGAAAATATACTCCAGCTTTATTTCTCGCGCGGATTCTATCTGACTAAAATCTCTACTCCGGAAGTAATACCTTCCAACGACGGAAAAGGTGTTTTGATCAAACTGATCATCGATGAAGGGCAGCGACTTCTTATAAAAAACATTACATTCAGAGGCAATAAATATTTCTCTCAGGAAAAACTCGGAACCTACCTTTCCATGCATAAGAATTCTCCTTTCTCCATTCAAAAGGCAAATAGTGACATCACGATGATCACTACTATATATTCTGAAAAGGGCTATCCCTTCTGCAAGGTTTCTCTGGACAGCATGAGAATTGTAGAGGATTCACTCTTTCTAAATTACAACATCCGGGAAAATGAGCTGGTACGCATTTCGGATATTATCTTCAAAGGTAATACGGTTACAAAAGAAAAAACCCTCGAACTTCTTCTGAACTTTCAAGAGAATGAGATATATGATTCCAGAAAAATAGAGCGAGCAAAGCAGAATCTGCTTCATAAAAAATATATCGAATCGGTTGAAATAGTGCCTTTGAATAACTGGCAGATAATGGTCACCATTAAAGAGAAAAGCATGAGTCATTTCCAGGGTGTACTCGGGCTGGCTTCTTCAAAAAAGGATATCCCATTTTCGGAGCGTCTGACTGGATTCATCGACTTCTCATTTCTCAATATTCTCGGGACTGACAGAGAAGTACAGTTCAAATGGAATAAGCTCACTTCAAGATCATCAGAATTTTATATATCCTACCGCGAGCCCTTTATTCTTGCTCAACAGATCTCAGCAGAGGGCTCCCTCCGAAGAAAAACCGTGGATACAACCTACGTAAATACCGATCTTCAGATCGCATCCTTCTTTACTATGAAAAATTACAATAAAATTGGACTCCAATACACCTATAGCAGCTCTCTTGAAGATACGCTCAGCATAGATAGAAATGGAGTAGGTGCAATAGTTGAGGTCAACAAACTCGATTACCCGACCAATCCGAGAAATGGCTATAAAAATACAACGAATTACACGATCAGATGGCGCTCGAAAAAATCCTATGATCAGCTCGTTTCTGAAGAGTTGGAACTCGTGATACCCTTAAATTATTATAATGTCTTTTACATTAAAGGACTCATTAAACTCATCTTTACCAAAAACGATACCCTTTCAACTTATGATAAGTATTCCTTTGGGGGGTACGAAAGCTTAAGAGGATTTGTTGACAACCAATTCATAGCTTCCAAATTCGGTATCATCAGTTTTGAATACAGATACCTGCTATCACGGGATTCACGTGCTTTTGCATTTGTGGATTACGGCTATTGCGAAGAATATAAAAGTCTGATCGGGGTTGGTTTGGGAGTTCGTCTCAAAAGCAAAATCGGTATTATCAAGATAGATTACGGAATCGGCTATCAGGACGGCACTTGGACAAATCCTTTGCAGGGCACGGTGCATTTTGGACTTGAAACAGGATTTTAATATTTTAAGGAGTTTCATTGAAATTATCTCAACTTGAAATTGTCGGCTTCAAATCCTTTGGCGAGCCAATTAAATTTAGTTTTTCAAAGGGGCTGACAGGCATTGTCGGACCTAACGGCTGCGGAAAATCAAACATTTCTGATGCGATTCACTGGGTGCTGGGCGAACAGAATGCGCGTCGGCTCCGCGGTGGAACCATGCGTGATGTTATCTTTAAAGGAACAAGGAAGCGAAGTGCCCACAGTTTCACAGAAGTCTCGATCATAATTGAAAACGACAAGAAGATCCTGCCTGTTGAATATGAAGAGGTTAAGGTTACTCGAAAACTATATGCTGATGGCGAGAGTGAGTATAAGATCAACGAACAGTCCTGCCGCCTGAAAGATATTCTCAATCTCTTTTATGATACCGGTATGGGGCGCAGAGCATATTCCTTCATAGAACAGAAAATGATCGATGATCTTCTCAACAGCTCAGATGAAGACAAGCGTTATCTGTTTGAAGAAGCTGCCGGCATCATGAAGTATAACCAGAGCCAGCGTACATGTGAGAACAAACTTAATTCTGTGGAAAATGACCTTATCCGGCTCGATGATATTATTTCTGAAGTAAAATACCAGGTTGGCTCACTTCGACATCAGGTTGGAAAAGCAAAACGATATCAAAATCTTAACAATAAGATAAATATGATTAAGATACAGTTGGCTGGAATTGAGTTTTTCAAAATGCATAAGCAGCTTGCCCCGATGAATGAGAAGTTCCTCGATCTTGAAAAAAAGATCACACAAAACAGCAAAGAACTCGCACAATATGAAGCTGAAACTACAAAAAAAGAACAAGCCCTTCTTGCAATCGAGGATAAGCTCAAAAAGGAGCAGGCAAAGCAGCGTGAGATCGAAGATGCGATCAATTCCTATGAAAAACAGATCCTTCTTAACAAACAACAGATCACAAATAATAAAAATAAACTCGAGGACTCTCACGGTCGCATAAAAGCGATAAAATTGCAAAAAGAATCCGGCTCAGATGTTCTTGAAAAAGAATATAAAAAACTCGAAGAGACAAAAGAATCTCTTACTCTCCAAAAAGATCAAACTGGAAAATTCGAGAAAAAACTCGCAGAGATCAAAGAAAATGTCAGTAAACTTTATAAAGAAAATGATGAGATCTATCATAAAATAAATGAATTCCAGTCCAAAAAACAAAAAATACTTAATGAAAAAAATGAGCTGGAAACACACCAGCGTCTCATCACAGAACAGATCGACCGCATCAAGAATAAAATTAATGATTATACCACAAAGTATGAAAAGTTCTGCGAACTCGTAAAAGAGCATGAAGAGAAGCAAAAGCAAAGCACACAATCGCTTCATACACTTCGTGAAAAGAAACTTGCTCAGGAAAAAAACATCGAAGACATCAAAGCAAAAGAGCAAAAACTGCTTGATGAATCCCATGATATTCTTCTCCAAATAAAAGCTCTCGAAAACGAAAAACAGCAGCTCAAAGAATGGGAAAAAAATTTCGCAGGATATTCTGATGGCACAAAAGCACTTTTAGAAAAATTTGGAAATACAAACATTACTACTCTTGCAGAAAATATTTCAGTTAAGGATGAGTTTATCGGTCTCGTTGAACAGGCATTAAGAAATATACTTCTTTCAGCAATTTGTGAAGAGCGGGATGTTCGGGAGATCATCTCCTTTTTGCAAGAGAAAAAGCTAACCTCTCAGCTCATCATAAAGCATTCAAATCATAAAAAAAATTCTAAGACCATAAAGATCGAAAACGCTGTTCCTCTTGCAGAAATACTTACTTTCAAGAACGAGATCGTGCATCCGAAACTTCTTGAAAATTACTATATTGTTGAGAACCGAGATATTGCTCTCTCACTTATCGATCAGTATCAAAATAGTGATAGTATTCTCCATTTTATCACAAAAGATGGTGAGATATTTTCTAATCGCGGAGTGGTGACCACACACTGGATCGAGACCTCTTCAAAAGGGCTTCTCAGCCGCAAAGCTGAATTGCAAAATACTGATAAAAATATTGCCGCTTTACAAAAAAAGCACTCTCAAATAACACACTCAATCGATGAGACATCATCAGAAAAATCCGAGTTTATAAAGAAAGTTCAGGTGCTGAATAAACAACTTAACGATACGTCTGTACTTCTCGAAAAGGAACAGAAACAGCTCATTAACATTTCAGTCCAGAAAGATAATTTCCAGGAATTGGTAAAAGACAATAAGCAGCAATTTACAGAAATGGAAATCCGGCGAATTGAGATCACTAAAGGTTTGAAATCAGTTGAAGAGAAGCTTAATACGATTCCTGAACTTGAAGAAAAAGCCCTTCAAAAGAAGCTGGAATCTGTTCAAACAACACTGAAAACAACCCGCAGAGAACAGTACCGTTATGAGGGATTGGTGAATGATCAGAAAATTGAGATCACCAAGCTCGAAAAAGATATCACATACATAAAACAGAATATTATTAGAATAAAGGAAACTGCGATTGCAAATGAACAGGAGTTCGAAAATTTACAGAATTCTATCGAACCTCTAAAAAATGAGATTGAACATCTGCAGAAAGAAACTGAGAAGCTTGAGATATCATTCAAGAAAAAAGTGGATGAATTGAGTACTTTCAAAGAAAAAAATGTAAGCATTGAAAACGAATTCCACGAGTTGAGAAAAGAGCTCGATACTCTAAAGATGAAACTGCATGATCTCGAATTTAAGAAAGGAGTTTTTTCCAATAATAAGAACGAGATCGAGCTTAAAATTCAGGAGACAAAGCTAACGGTCGAGCATCTAAAAGAGGATGTTATACAGCATTATCATCATGACCTATCTCACGACAAAACTGAAGATTATGAAGAGCTTGTCCCAGCTGAGCTACGAACAGATAGAGAAAAACAAGAAAAGCGTCTCGAAAATCTGGGACCCATAAACCTCGCTGCAATCAATGATTATGAGACTCAGAAGAAGCGTTTGGAATTCCTTAATGAACAGCGAAAAGACCTGGTTGATTCCAAAACCAATCTCAAGGAAGCGATCTCCCAACTCAATGAAACTGCAGAAAAGATGTTCATGAAAACTTTTACTATTATTCAGAAAAATTTTGATACGATATACAAAGAGATATTTAATGGCGGCAAAGGTGTGCTAAAACTGGAAAATCAGTCAAATCCGCTTAATTCAAAAATTGAAATCTACTCCAACCCAAAAGGAAAAAAGATCACGAATATCAATCTGTTGTCAAGCGGAGAGAAGGCGCTTACTGCGATCGCACTTCTTTTCTCCATCTACCTTGTTAAGCCGAGTCCCTTTTGTATTCTGGATGAGATCGACGCACCCCTCGATGATTCAAACGTCGGGAGATTTCTCAAACTGTTGAATAAATTTTCAACCAATACGCAATTCCTTATTATTACACATAATAAACGAACCATCGAAGCTGTTGACTACCTTTATGGCATCACAATGGAAGAAGAAGGCGTGTCCAAAATAGTCTCTGTGAAGCTTGATTAGATCCATGAAAAAAATCATATTCGTTTTGCTCTTCCTTATATCCGCTGCCTCCCTTTATGCTCAGTCTGAGTCAATTCCAATTGTTGATGAAGTTACACAAAACCACGATTCTATGCTCGTGTTCTTTTCGGGCAAATTACATTTTGATAATGAACTTTATGATCAAGCAATTCAGGAACTTGAAGATTATGTTCATGGTAATACTAACGGGCTATTTGCTGCTGAAGCAATGTACTTTGTCGGCAAATCCTATGTCGCTTTGGACAGCTTAGACACAGCGATTTCCGTACTTGAGAAAAATTATGAAGATTATACATCAGATGACTACGGAATTCTGTCTCTGATGGAGATCGGGAATATTTATTTTTCTTTAAGGGATTATGAAAAAGCAAAATTATACTACACACATTTCATATATTTCAACAGCCCTTTAAGGGACAAGGATCATGCATTCCTGCAGATCGAAAAATGTAATTATTATCTTGGAATTTATGAGGATCCTACCGAGATATATACCCAATTTATAAAAAAATACCCAAAAAGTTCAAAGATGCCAAAGCTTCAATTCGAGCTTGCAAACTACTATGTAACCATACAAAACTATGATGAAGCAATAAAAAAATATAAATCTTTAATTGACACCCACCCTCATGGCACGTGGCTGGATTCTGTGTATTATAATCTTTCAATTGTATATAAAACACAGAACCAATGGGATAAAGTTATTGAAACCACAATCGCTCTTCTCAATCGTTTCCCGAATTCGGAATTGAGATCAGATTCTTATGAGCTATTCATTGACGGACTTGTAGCGAATCACCAATTCCTTCAAGCTATTGATACACTTAATTATATTATTGAAGCTGCACCGCAAGAAGAGAAAAATGAGTATTACCAATTACTGGCTCAGATATATGAAGAACTCGGCTTGAACAAGGAGCTTGTGTATATATATCAGATAATGATCCAAAATGAAACCAATGCAGAAACCGCTGCATTATTGCGACTGAAGCTTGAACTGATCAAAGCAAAAACGGGCACTGACGAAGATACTTTAAAACCAATCGACCACGAACTGGACAGATAGAAAAAATTTGACATCAATTATGCCCATCGTAGCTTTTAGCCATGCCGAAGTGGCGAAATTGGTAGACGCACTGGACTCAAAATCCAGCGAACCTCGGTTCGTGCCGGTTCGAGTCCGGCCTTCGGCACCAGAAAAAAATTTACAAGGAGTGACATATATTGTTATTTGTTAGGTCATAACATAACTCGTGCCCCTCACACGAATGTTCTACGCTTTGAGGTAATTTCCCATAAATATCAAATTATAAATAGGAGTTTTTATCATGAAAATAAAAAATAAACTCAGTATCTCGCTTCTTTTAATCGTTATTTTTACAGTAACTTTTACTCAGTTTGCTTTTGCGGGCTCAGAAGCAACATGTATTTTCCTTCTTATTGACCCCGGCTCACGCCCAAATGGTTTGGGACAATCCTATGTTGCTATTGCTGAAGGCGGCTTCGCATCCTGGTGGAATCCGGGCGGACTTGCCTTTCAGGGTAATTCTGAACTCGGTCTTATGCACTCCAACTGGTTTGGCGATGTTATTGATGACATGTACTACGAATATCTCGGATACGCTCAGTATTTCGAAGGAATTGGCACAATCGGACTGAACATAACCTATATGACCTACGGTGAACAGGAAGCCTATGACACTGACGGCGTGTTTCGTGGAAGCTTTAATAGTTATGAAATTGCTGCAGGCGGTTCTTATGGAACGAAGTTGAATGACGAACTTGGTGTTGGTATTAACCTCAAGGGTATTATCAGTTCATTGGCACCACTTATCGAAGACGTTGGTATGACTGGAGCAGGAATAGGTTACACCTTTGTTGTTGATCTTGGACTTCTCAAGAAAAATTTCTTTATTCCAAGACTCGACTTTGGTGTAAATATTCAAAATTTCGGTCCGGATATGAGCTACCAAAACACAGAATCGAAACAGCCCATGCCTCTCAATTTAAAGCTTGGATTTTCCTATAGAATTTTTGACGATAAATATAATAAGCTCATTGTAACTGGTGACATCAATAAAATGATGGTCAATAATGACCCGCTCTGGAAACGTATTTTCACTTCCTGGGGCGATGACGGTTTCAATAATGAACTTGATTCAATGATCGAGAATATTGGTATCGAGTATAAATACTACAACCTTATTTCTCTTCGTGTCGGTTATGTGAACGACGTTGAGGGTCATATTCAAGGCGTCTCTTTTGGTGGCGGTATCAGTTACGAATTCTCAAAAGGAAAAGATCTCTATTTTGACTTTGCCCTTCAACCAGCAGGTGAGCTGACGACTAATAATAAGACCTTCTCATTAGGTGTTACATTCTAAACTAAGTATAAACTACATAAAGAATAAATTGATTCTACATCATAGAGTAGAAATAATAGTGGAACGTCTCGTATGAAAATTACAAAAATTCTCACATATACATTGCTTTTTCTTATGATCCCTCTCTTTCTTTTTGCGAAGTCACCTTCCTACACATTTAAGCGGCTTCCTGCTCAGGAAATGCAGAAGAGATATGAGAAATTGAAGAAACTTCCTCCTGAAGTTCATCAGAAAATCTACAATACCCATGGATTATCTGATAAATTCACTGGTTTAACTAAAGATGGTTTTGAAGGAGTGGATTTGCTGGTCATTCTTGTGGACTTCATTCCTGATGATGACCCGAAAACAACTGGAAATGGCAAATTCGATTTTGGAAAATATGATTATTTTGAGATCAATGGGGTTCTAGATTCGATAAGCACAATTGGTTCTCCCCCACATGACTCAACCTTCTTCCATCAAACCGTTAAGGCAATGCAGTACTACTATCAGACCGCAAGTCTTGGCGAGCTGAACACCTTCAATCCTCTTCAGGAGAAAAATTTCCATTTTAAGATATTCCCCCATCAAGCTGACACTGCGTATCAAATGCCACAGCAAATGTCGTATTACTGGCCCGATACCGAGGACTTCGATCTAAAATCGGACAGATTAATTCAGTATTTTAAAGATGCAATTACCACTGCGGATACAACAGAATTTGAGCACACTCCCGACATCATATTTTCAGAATATAATCACATTATGATCATCCATGCCGGCTCGGACTGGCAGCATGATGTTTTCTGGGATACTCCCTGTGATATTCCTTCCTGCTATTTCCATCTAAGAGATGATTCTATTGCAGTCAATGACAGCACTTTTTTCGTAAAAGCTGGTGGCAACACTTCCGAAACTATTTCGCAAGATTTTTATAAAAACAATCACTTCATCTACGGGTTCGGTTCAATTAATGCCGAATTTTTTCATGAATTCGGTCACGGACTTGGCTTTGTGGATTTGTATAACACATCCAATATGTTTCCCGCAGTCGGGTATTGGGATATTATGGATAGTGGCGGTTTTGGTTCCGCAGTTCTGATAGACACCATGCAAACTCCACCTGATTCTCTCGTCATCGAAGCAGTGCTCCCGACTCTTCCATCTGCGTGGTCACGTACTTTGATCTGGGGAAACGAGTTCGAAGCTTCAGGTAAATTTATCACTATAGATTCACCTTCGGAAATCACTGTTTCTGCTGCTGAACTTCCCGATGCTGTTCATCCCCAATTTGTAAAAATTCCTATTAATAATAAAGAATATTTTCTTATTGAAAATCGCGAAGTAGAGCTTGATAATCAGGGAGCGCCGGTCATCAAAGTTGATGACATTACCGGACGAGTACCCCTTTATCCGATGAATCCTGTAACCGAACTTATTAATTACGAATTTGATTATTTTCTTCCAACTTATGATATTCATCTTGAAGCAGAAACAAATGGCGGATTATGCATCTGGCACATCGACGATTATGTTATATTTGATGAGCTTGTCGAAGTTGATGATGGGTGGTATAACCGCTTTGATGCAAATATGGTAAACGCCAAATCCTCACGTCGCGGAGTGAAGCTCGTCGAAGCAGACGGCATCGAAGACCTTGGAAATCCCTATTCCTATTTCCCCTACGGTACCTGTTACGAGCCCTTCTTCAAAACCAAACCCGGCACATGGACACCCAGTGATACGAATAGATATCATAACTATAAACTCTCACCAAAAACAAGACCGAATTCCTTCAGCAACGAAGGTATAAATTCTCTGCTTGAAATCACAAACATAAGCAATTACGGTGTTGAAATGTCCTTCACTTTTCAGTATCAAACATATGATGAGATCACTTCGTACAAACCGGCTCAGAAATTCAATCCTGCACACGAGCTAATTCATTATAAAAACGACATATTCGATACTCATGTCCTTGCAATTGCTTCAGATTCTTTGTTAGTTTTTTATGAGGAGGAACTATTCGGAGATACCTCAATTGCTTTTTCCAAACCTATCACACAACCTCTCTCACTCGGAGAATTTGATCAGAAGAAATATGTAATCCTTTCCCTCGAAGATTCCCTCGCTTTTATACGCTATGACATTATGCAAACTCCACCTATTTCATCTACTGGCATCAAGCTCGACAGATGGATCACTGATTCTCCAATACAAATCTCTGAAAATAATATTATTGTTCCAACTGATTTGGGATTGAGGAAAGTAAGATTTGATGAAGATGCCCCATTTATTGTTGCTCAGGAAAATACGCATATCGAGAAAATCGCTTTTGATCCAATGATTAATGAGCTTGTCGCACTTACACATGGGAATACAGTTGCTCTTTATGACACATCACTTTCATTGCTCGAAGAATTTCCTTTGGGAACTCAGATCGGCAATTACTATCCCATTATTGAGAGCTTAATGGAAGATTTGGTTCATGAGCAGCGAATATCTATTCAGGATAATTCCGGTACTATACATGTTCTTGAAGACGGCATTATCAATCAAATTTTTGATTCTGCCACCTATCCTATCTCGAATCCTTCCAATATTTCTCTTGGTGATGTGAATAATGATGGGATACATGACCTTGTATTCACAAGTGATGACAGGATTTTCATTCTTCAGCCCAATGGTTCATTTTTGAATAAAACCCCTATCATGCCTTATGATGTATCTTATTCAGAATCTGTTTCCCCAATTATCGGGCAAAACTATTTAGCGGAAAATATCTCACTCTATCTTCCCACTTCCTCGAATTGGACTCAGGCAATTGATAACAACTGTGCAGTTCAGGACATGTATAGCTTTGCGAATGGTCTTGCTCTTGCCTCTCCCTCAATTTCCCGTAACGAATCATCCTCGATGTTGTATCTGCCGATCTCCGATTCTCTTGTTCAGATGTATTCTTTTATTCATATTGATAATTCTCCTGTAGAAGTCTATTGGAACGGGTATAAAAACGGACCTCAAAGAACAGCTTGTGTAACAACCCTCTCAGATGGAAGCCCTGACTCGACATCAACCTTCACGATCCTTACATATCCCAATCCGGCTGAATATGGAGAGGTCAGGATAAGAATTCGTTCAAACCAGGATGCTGCTTCCTCGATAAAAATTTATAACCTCGCTGCGGACATTCTATTCAGTGATGAGCAGCAAATTACTGCTTATATTAATAATGAATATGTGTGGCCCATTGATAATGTTTCATCCGGCGTGTACTTTGCAATGGTCAAGGTTGGCGGGAAAAGCGAATTAGTAAAGATTGGAATCACAAAATGAAATATAAATTTTTAATCATTGCACTTGTTCTCATATTATTAAGCACTTCTATACTTCATGCAGAAAAGCCAAAATCAAAAGTTCTGGCTGCGCTGATGTCATTTGCTGTTCCCGGTACCGGCGAGTTATATGCCAAGAACACAGCTTCGGGTATGGCAAGTATTGCTTCCGAGACTTTGCTGTGGCTGGGTTATTTCGGTTTTCTGCAACAGGCAAAATGGGCTGAGAATGATTATAAAAAATATGC
>JACNJG010000181.1:0-13657 GCA_014382685.1 Candidatus Cloacimonadota bacterium | reverse complement strand
ATCAATTCCTTGAAGAATATCTCTACGTTGGTGACGAAGCTTGGGATTGGGGTTCTACCGATGTTTGGTATCGTTATGGCGAACTTCGGCGTGAGAAGAACAAATATAATATTATTTCAAAATTTACTATTGCGGGAATGCTTGTAAACCGGCTTGTCAGCATGGTCAAGGCAGTTCATTCTGTACATCTCTATAATAAAGGGATCACCAAGGAAAATACTGTCTCCTTGAATTGCGGTTATGATCACATTCTTCAAAGATTTACGCTCTCTCTTGAGAAACGCTTCTGATATGGACACGATTTACTTAAACGGCACCTCCTTAACACTTGAACAGATTTACAAAGTAGCTGAGCAAAAAGCAAAGGTCGCTCTTACTGAGGAAGCAAAGAAGAAGATACAAGAGTGCCGCACATGTGTAGATGATATTATCAAAAACAATCAGGTTGTGTATGGAGTTAATACCGGATTCGGGGCTTTCAAAGACAAGCGTATTGCTCCTGGTAAATTAAAAGAATTACAACGGAATTTGATCATCAGCCATTCCACGGGTGTAGGAAATTATCTTCCAGTCAAAGTGGTGAGAGCAAGTATGCTGCTGAGGATCAATTCACTTGCAAGCGGTTACTCGGGCATCAAATTGAAAACTCTTGAAACGCTCATAGAAATGCTGAACAAAGGCGTACATCCTGCGGTGCCGGCTCAAGGTTCTGTTGGCGCAAGCGGTGATCTGGCGCCGATATCTCATATTATTCTCGTGCTTTCTCGCGGAGAAGATCAAGAACGGGAAGAGTACAGCGGAAGAGTGATCATCGAAGAAAATACTGATCGTGACAACTATACTATAAAGACCATTTCCGGGCTGAAAGCCATGCACGATGCAGGTATCGAGCGAGTGGTACTCGACGCTAAAGAAGGACTCGCACTAAACAATGGAACTAACGTCATGACTGCGATCGCTGCATTAGCACTTGTAGATGCACAGGTATTACTTGAAAATGCGATCAAAATTTTTACTGCATCTCTTGAAGGACTTCGTGGTGTATCCGATGCTTTCCAACCAAAAATTCATGAACTGCGCAGGCAAAAAGGTCAGATCGAGATTGCAAAAAAAGTCATGCAATACATTCAAGGCAGCAAGCTCATCGATTCCAGAAAATCAGAAGTGCAGGACAGCTACTCTCTACGTTGTTTTCCTCAAGTTGTCGGTCCGATAAAAGAAACACTCGATTTTGCTGCAAATATTATTGAGCGAGAAGCAAATGCAGTTACTGATAACCCACTTATAATTCCTGAAGCAGACAGACCGATCAAAGCATTTTCAGGTGGAAATTTTCATGGAGAACCCATTGCTCAGGTCTGTGATTTTTTAAAAATTACTATTGCTGAACTGGGAAATATCTCGGAGAGAAGGATCTTTAAACTTACATCTCAATTTCTGAGTCATGGGCTGCCAAGTATGCTCACAACAGAGCCCGGATTGCAAAGCGGGATCATGATCCTGCAATATACTGCTGCTGCATTGGTTTCGGAAAATAAAGTACTTGCACATCCTGCGAGTGTGGATTCCATTCCTACAAGTGAAGATGTCGAAGATCACGTATCCATGGGCACTATCGCTGCACGTCAGTTCAGAGAAATCCTGGAAAATGTCCGCAAGATAATTGCAATCGAATATATCACTGCATGCCAGGCATTGGATTTGCGATTGCGCATCGATACTGATTTCGTTAATGAAATTCCGGAACATACCTTTGGGAAAAAAACTTATGGTATCTATACCAAACTTCGTAATGCTGGTGTTGATTTCTGGGATCGCGATAAAGTCGCATATATTGACATAGAAAAGACACTTCGATTAATAACAACCGAATTATAATATAAAGGAGTTTGCCATGGCAATTGTTTTGAATGGATATGATTTAACTATTGAAAAGGTCGTGAAAATCGCTCGGGAAAATGAAAAAGTTGAGATTCCTCAGGAAAGTATCGAACGCGTCAAAGCATGCCGAGCAATGCTGGAAGAAAAGATCAAAGCTCACGAGATCATGTATGGAGTGAATACAGGCATCGGTGAATTTTCTGAAGTTGTACTAACCGACGATCAAATGGAAGATTTTCAGCGTTATTTGATATACAATCATGCTGCAGGAATCGGCGATCCTGCTCCTATTGAATATGTGCGCGGAGCCATGGCTGGCAGAATTAATGTATTGGTAAAAGGCAACTCCGGCTGCCGTCCCGAAATTCCACTTACACTTGCTGCAATGTTGAATAAAGGCGTAACGCCCTTTGTTTGCCAGAAAGGTTCTGTGGGTGCATGTGGAGATCTTGCTCCAATGTCACAGATCGCTCTTCTTCTTCTTGGAGAGGGAAAAGCATATTATCAGGGAGAACTGCTTGAAGGTAAAGAAGCAATGGACAGAGCGGGTATTCCAATTCCAGGATTGAAAGCTCGTGATGGTCTTTCTGCTATCAATGGCTCAAATCTTTTGACTGCAATGAGTGCTATCATGCTATACGATGCAAACCGATGGCTCAAACAGGCAGAAATTGCAGCAGCAATGTCACTCGAGGCACTTAAAGCAAACATGAAACCCTACACTCCTCTACTTCACGAGATCCGCGGATTCAAGGGTGCAGTACGTTGTGCAAAGTCGATTGGCAAGCTCGTCAAAGGTGGCGACCTTGCAGAAGGAAGAGTAAAATGTAAAGTTCAGGATGCCTATTCTATGCGCTCCACTCCGCAGGTAATCGGTGCTGCTCATGATGCAATTATTTATGCTCGCTCACAAGTTGAGATCGAACTCAACGGTGTGGGTGATAATCCAGTATTCTTCCCTGATAAAAAAATTCAACTTTCCGGTGCAAATTTCCAGGGCTCACCGGTTTCACTTCCAATGGATATGATAAGCGCTGCGATCACAATGGTTTCCGTAATGTCCGAACGCCGCATGAATAGACTGAACAATCCGGCATTAAGCGTTGGACTACCTGCATTCCTTACAAAAGGCGCCGGCATGTTCTCCGGCTTGATGCTAAGCCAATACACTGCGGATATGCAAATCGTTGAACAGAGAATTCTTTGTGCTCCTGCTTCAGTTCAGTCCATCCCAGCTGCCGCCGATCAGGAAGATTTTGTATCTATGGGAATGAATACTGCCATCAAGAATTTCCAGATCATGGACAATGCTTATGGCATTCTTGGTATTGAATTCATGGCTGCAGCTCAGGCACTTGATTTCCGAGAAGAGGAATACAAATTTGGCGTCGGTGTCACAAAAGCAAAAGAAGTTATACGAAGATACGTTGATTTCCTCGATATTGACAGACCTCTTTATCCAGATCATACAAATATGAAAGAGCTCGTGAGATCTTGCGAAATACTTGAAGAAGTAGAGAACGTAGTTGGCAGCTTAGAGTAATATCGAAAAGTGAAAACACGCACATTTCTCTTAGTTCTTTCAATCCTGCTTTTGCTCACAGGTTGTGTCTATTATAATATCTTTTATAATGCGAGAAAATACTATGCAGAAGCACTGAATGCAAAAGAGAAGAATAAAGGCAAATTAACGCCGAATATTCAGACAAAATTTGAGACATCTATCGGCAAATGTGCATATATAATACAGGAATATCCAACAAATAAATGGGTCGATGATGCGATCCTGCTGATGGGACAATGTTTTTACGAACAGGAAAACTATATAAAAGCACTTCGTAAATTTCAGGAATATGAGAAATATTACAGTAAATACGAACTCTATCCTATAGCAAAACTCTATCTTGCAAAGACCTATCTCGCAATGAAGGAATACGACGAGGCGATGAAACAATTTTCTGCAATATTCAATAATCCAAGATTTAAGGAAGTTCGCACAGAAGCATACTTTGACCTTTCAGATTCTTATATTGAAAGGGATAAATATAACGATGCAAAGAACACAATTCTTGAGTTGCTGAATACTGGTCTGAAAAGAAAACCTCACCTCAAAGCAATGTTCCTCTACGGTGAAATAGAGTTCAAAAATGATGAATATCGAAATGCGGAGCTTGCTTTCCGGAATCTGCTTGCGGAAAAACCGACCAAAAGATACCAACTTGATGCCCTGCTTTACATAGGTAAAATATTTATAGAAACCAAAAAATACAAAGAAGCGCTCCTGGTTTTTGAAAATCTCAATGATACTGAAGTTGATTATGATAAACTGCCTGAGATTAGAATGCACATAGCTATCTGCGAAGCTCATCTTGGAAATACTGAAAAAGCATTTGTAATGTTTGAAAATATCATCAAAGATAACAAGGGAAAGAAGATCGTCTCGGAGGTCAATTATTATTGGGCTGATATCTATTTTGATGTGCTGCAGGATTATGAACAAGCTGAGGAGAAATTCAATGCTGTCACCGTAAAACACCTCGATGAAAAGATGGTTAAACAGGCAACAAATAAATTGAAAATTGCCCAAGAACTTATCAGCTATCAGACTATTCAAAGCACCAGTCAGATAAGCCAGATCGTTGAGTTCCAATTCCAGCTCGCTGAATATTATAATTTCGATCTGAACCAACCGGACTCAGCCATCGCAATGTATGATAATATCATCGAACGGCTTCCACTACTCAAACAGGAGCTTGATTCACTTACCAATATGATGCTGTGCTATCCGGAACAAGACTCGGTCGATACCGAGAACGACTCCCTCTTTATTTCAGATTCTCTGGAAATAGAGATCCCAGTTCAGATAGAAGATTCTGTTTCAGTAACTGAAGATTCTGTTTCAGCAGTTATTGATACTATCGCAATTATCCAGGTCGAAGATGACTCGATCTCCATCGTTTTACCGGACTCATCACTTGCAGATAGTCTCAGGGGATTATCTATTATCGATACTACTTTTGCAGACAGTATTCTTGTTGATTCCACAATGAAAGACAGCACTGTTGCCGAGCCCGATACGGTTATCGTTCTTACCAAGCAGCAACTTCTCGTAAAAATAGAGAATCTTCACAATACAATTCAGGAATTTGAAAAGGAGATCATAGCAAAAGTGCTTTTTATGAAGCTCTGGACTTATCAGGAAAAATTTCAGGATACCGATAAAGCTTCAGAGATATTCCTGCTTCTCGAGACCGACCATCCAGCATCAAAATACACGATTGCCGGAAAAAAGCTTATCAATAATGAACCCTTTGAGTTGGTTGATCCGGAAGAGCACTATGCCCGACAGTATCTGTATAAGGCGCTGGATTTTTACTTTGATTTGGTTACGCTTGAGCAAAGCCATTCATATTTAGATACAATATTATCGGTCTATGATTCCACAGAAATCTATCCGCAGGCATTATATTTGAAGTCTTATCTCTTTGTAAAAGAGAGCAATGACACCACTTCTGCCAGACCCTATCTTGAAGAACTTTTCACAGATTATCCTCAACACGAATTGAAGACCGAGGTTTCTGATTACTTTGATGGAACACATTTCTTTTCTTTTGAAACAGAGGAAGATACCACAGTGATAATTGATTCAACAATTATAGTGCAGGACAGCACTTTTATTCCGGATTCATTATTTACAATTCAGGATACCACTTCGATCACAGATTCCGTTCAAATCACAGCTGAGGAAGACAGTATTTTCATTTTACCCGAACCTGAAGATAGCCTGGAGATTCCCAAACAATAAATTTTTGGGGCTCTTTGAAAAAACAAGTAGGTTAGTTGAAAATAATAACCCCCGAACAGTCGCATGCACCCTACGGGGCAGGCAATATCCAGCCACAGTGTAATAAAAGGAACCAAATTTCTCTCATGCTTAACCTTCTTAATCCACTCATTAAAATATTGTTTGTTATCTTACAGATCGTTTTTCTTTTCTTTTTCCACAATGATCTCTTATTGATTTCCGTACTCATTATTCTGGCTTTGTCTCTGACGATGTATCCAAAATATCTTCTCGCCGTTGCAAACACGATCTTGCGCATATCTCCCCTTTTACTTTCAATTTTTCTTATGGGATATATATTTGGCAATTCCTGGCATAAGGATCTAATGATAATTGGTTCGGTCGCAATAATGATAAGCTATACTGTCGTGCTTGTGAGATCAACTTCTGCCTTCTCATTCCTGGCACAATTCCATAAAATGATCCCACTGAAAATACGCAATTCAGCTACCATCTTTCTCTATGGTATCATTCGATTTCTACCAATCATTTATCATGAATATTCTCATACAATAAGATTGTATAAGTATCATATTAAAGGAAAGATAGGACTGAATGAAATATCCGAGCTTTTCCCAATTATTGTGAACAGATCACTAAAAAAAGTGCATGGATGCTCGGCAACTGCAGAAGTACTTTTCAATAGCGAACTTGCATGCTCTTTTCATGTCATCGATCTTCTATTACCGGCTCTGCTGCTTATGCAAATAGGACTGATCTTATTATGAGAAAATTTCTAATTCGCTTCTGTTATGATGGTCATCCTTTTCATGGCTGGCAGATACAGAAAAACGCTCTCACCATCCAGCAGGTTATGGAAAAGGCGCTTGCTCAAATCTTTAAGACAGAGACTTCCTTGACCGTGTCCGGCAGAACTGATGCGGGTGTACATGCACTCAATCAGTATGCTCATTTCACTGCAGAAACGAGAATGAAACCGGAGAACATTATAGCTGCGATAAATAGTATTATTCCTAAAGCGATCCACATCAAGGAATGCACTATTGCGGATGATGATTTTCATGCAAGATTTTCTGCAAAAAGAAGAACATATATGTATAAGATCATGAAAGAATTCTCCCCCTTTGAACGATTCTATGCTTCATATTTTCCGCAAAAAAAGATCTCTTTGCTGCTCCTGCGAAAAGCGTCTGAATATTTGCTCGGCACACATGATTTCAATGTCTTTGCCCAAGACACTTCGCAGCTTCATTCAACGCAGTGCACGGTTGATAGTGCCCAGTGGAGCGAAACAGACTCTCATTTCATATTTAAGATAAGCGCAAACAGATTTATGCATAATATGGTTCGAAGGATAGTCGGCACTCTTTTGCATATTTCTCATGAGGGGCTTGAAGAGGATTATATAAGTAAAATTTTATCTACTCAGGATTATCGACTACTTGGCATGACCGCACCACCTCAAGGGCTTTATCTGTTTGAAATTACCTATTAGTCATACAAAAATCTAAAAAATTTGACGTCCTGCCACACAGTTTGTAGTTTTTGTTTCGAAATATAATTAAATTAATAGATACATCACAATTAAATGGTGCTCAAAAATCTGGAGGTAACCATGAAAATCGACCACTTCAACGATGTCCTTTTAGAAGACGTGAATATCGAAGGTGCAGACAAAATCAAGATCAGATGGCTTATTTCAAAAAATGATAACGCTCCTAATTTTGCTATGCGCATGTTCGAAGTCGAAGCTGGCGGACACACACCATTTCACTCCCATGATTGGGAACATGAAGTATTCGTGCTTCAGGGAACAGGCGTATTGGTCACGGAAGAAGGTGAAAAACCCTTTCAGCAGTGGGATGTCATCTTTGTAGAACCGCATTTAAAACACCAATTCAAAAATACTGATGATACATTATTGCGCTTTCTCTGCATCGTTCCACACTCTACACAACCATCAAAAGTTTCAAGCAATCCTCTTGGAGACAAACCCGTAAACACCTGCTAATATGAACATTCTTGCTTTTGACACTTCTACATCATACGAAAGTATAGCACTTTCACACAACGGGCAGATCATTGCGGATGTGACCCTGAATGCAAAAAGGACTCACTCGGAACGCCTTCTCCCCACTGTAGAAAATCTGCTTGCCCAAACTGACATGAAGCTGGAAAATATCTCGGGAATTGCTGTTTCCATAGGTCCCGGCTCTTTTACAGGACTTCGCATCGGACTTTCTACTGCAAAAGGACTCTGCTTTGGTTTGAAGATTCCCCTTTATGTAACATCGACTTTGAGATCTCTTGCAAATAATGCTTCAGCAAACTCATTACGTATTTGCGCAATCATGGACGCTGGACGGGGTGAATTCTACTATGCTGTATATTCACCGGATCTCACAGAAATACAAAAGCCATCCTTCGCAAAGATAGAGCAAATAGCGAAAACTATAAATACTGAAACACTTTTAATCGGACCTGTTACATCAAAAACAAAACAGGCATTTTTAGATATTGATACAAAATTGAACTTTGCAAGAGCTATCGATTGTTATCCAAAAGCATCATCCCTTATCGATATCGTAGAAAACAAAAAGGTCTGCGAAGTGTATAAAGCTGATGACATCGCAAAAATTGAACCCTTTTACATTAGAAAATCAGCGGCTGAAGAAAATTTTAAACAAATAAAAAAGAAAGAAAATAAATAAAAATTCATAAATATTTAGGAGTATTATGGAAGATCTAATTGACTTGAAAGAAATGCAAAAAATGAACTTGCCTGAGCTTCATAAAATCGCAAAAAGTTACGAGATAAAGAAATTCAAAACTATGAATAAAGAAGCTTTGATGTTTGCGATACTCGATGCCCAGGCAGCAAATGAAGGATTGGTTTTCACCACAGGTGTGATCGATCTTACCCCCGACGGATATGGTTTCCTGCGTTCACCAAAATCCAATTACATAAGCGGACCCAGTGACATCTACGTATCTAAAGCCCAAGTGAAAAAATTCCACATAAAACAGGGAAATATCATTTCGGGACCTGTACGTTCACCAAAGGAAGATGAAAAGTATTTCGCACTCATCCGAATTGATGCGATCAATAATGAACCACCTCTTCGTGCCTATGAAACCCCAAACTTCGATTCCCTTACACCACTTTACCCCGAAGAAAAACTCAAACTGGAAACCACTCAGGATGAGCTTTCCATGCGTATCATCGACCTCTTTACGCCCATTGGAAAGGGACAAAGAGGGCTTATTGTTTCGGCGCCGCGCACAGGAAAAACAGTACTTCTGCAAAAGATTGCAAATTCAATTCTTACTAACCATCCAGAAGTATATGTTATCATTCTCCTTATTGATGAACGTCCTGAAGAAGTTACAGAGATGAAACGTATCATAAAACCTGAACATTCAGAAGTTGTTAGTTCTACTTTTGACGAGACTGCTCATCATCATGTACGCCTTGCGGAAATGGTCATGGCAAAAGCAAAAAGAATGGTCGAATACGGACGCGATGTAGTAATTCTGCTTGATAGTATCACCCGCCTTGCCCGTGCCTATAACACACTCATGCCTGCAAGCGGAAAAGTCCTTTCCGGTGGTGTCGATGCAAATGCACTTCACAAACCAAAACGCTTTTTCGGAGCTGCTCGTAACACTGCAGAAAGTGGAAGTCTGACAATCATGGCAACTGCGCTTATTCAAACAGGGAGCAAAATGGATACGGTTATCTTTGAAGAATTCAAAGGTACCGGTAACATGGAACTGGTGCTCGACCGCTCTATCAGCGACCTGCGCATGTACCCGGCAATTGATCTTATCACTTCCGGAACACGCCGCGAAGAACTTCTTCTTCCCGAAGAAGTCAGAAATCGTGTATTCATTCTTCGTAAGATCCTCAAAAACCAAAATCCTTATGATGCTATCGAACTTCTGAAAAACAAGATGAAAGGAACAAAGAATAATCTTGAATTCCTGAAATTAATGAGCAGCTAATATTCTGTACATGAGAAAAACTATCTTTCTGATTATAGTCTTTTTCTTCCTCAGCACGATACCTTTATGTGGACAATCCCTTTCATTAGTATATAATCATATCGCGAAAAGCGAATATATCACTGCTTTTCAAATATTGAAATCCATGCTGCCACAGTGCAGAAAGGACGAAGAAAAAGTTGAAATCCTCTATCTTTTAGGGCAATGTGCAGACAATGCAAATGATGCCTCCTTTTATTATAAAGAAATCTTAAAGGAAAAGGAAAATGCCTATACTGATAGAGCTTTCATCAATCTTGCAAAGATCAGTCTGACACATGAAGATTGGAAGGGTGCACTCGGATATTCAAACAAGCTGCTAAAAAAGTCCTTTTCCTTATATTATGCAGAAGCTCTTTTCATCGATGCTCAAGCACATTTCTGTAATGCAGAATACTTTCCTGCGATCACTTCATATAAAGAATTCATCAACATCTCTCTCGATTCCTCCCAGCGTGAACTAACTATGCTGAATTGCGGAACTGCATATTATGAGCTCGGGCAGTACTCGAAAGCAATTGAGCAGTTCTCACAAATGCAAGAAGAAAGTCCAAACAGTAATTTCAATCCCTACATGCTCTATTCATTGGGTTTATGCTATGAAAACAGAGCCGAATATGCTGATGCGATCACTCATTATAAAAAACTCACAAATGACTATCCCTACTCACAGTATTCAGCCCTTGCAGAACAGCAGCTCGTTTTCTTGATCGAGCAGGGACATTACTCATCTTCCCTCACGACCCTTCCCCAGATCGATGAGCTCCTCAACAAAAAATACATCGTTCAACTTGCAGCCCTGGAAAGCTCAACCAAAGCCCACAAAGCACAGGAAAACTTTCAGGATATGGGTGTAAAAAACACCTTTATCTTTACAAAATCTGTGAATGGAAAAATTTATTATGCTGTCGGTGTAGGTCCCTATTCAACTGAAAATGAAGCGCTATACAAAAAAAACCGGCTTGCAGAGAAAAATATCAGCTCATACGTATATAAAAAACCATGACAAAGAAGAAATCTCCTGAAACCCCGCAGGAACACACTCCTCTTATACAGCAGTTCCTTTCTATCAAAAAGGGGCAGCCGGATGCACTTTTGCTTTTCCGAATGGGAGATTTTTATGAAACCTTCTTTGAAGATGCTAAGAGAGCTTCAAAACTGCTGGGGATTACTCTTACTACAAGAGATAAGAAAAAAAAGAATCCCGTTCCACTTGCCGGATTCCCCTATCATGCCCTGGAGAACTATCTGAAAAAGCTTTTGGACCACGGAGTGAAAGTAGCAATATGCGAACAGGTCGAAGATCCCAAAAAGGCAAAAAAACTTGTTAAAAGAAAAATTGTCGAAGTGATAACTCCGGGCACTATTCTTGAAGAAAACTATCTTAAGGGAAGCGGGAATAATTATCTCAGTGCAGTGTATGAAGGTAAAGCAAGCTGTGGCATCGCTTCTATCGATATTTCTACAGGGGAATTTTCCTGCACAGAAGTTCCATTCGACCGGATTGTCGATGAGATCGCACGAATTCATCCTACAGAAATCCTGGTACCGGAAACAATGGAGTCTAACTTCAGGGAAAAGATCAGTGTCTTCTATAATCCCGCATTTACAGAATATGAAACATGGCGTTATGAATTTCCTGAATCTGAGGACATTCTCAAAAAGCATTTTGACGTTCTCTCCCTCGAAGGATTTGGTCTTTCAGGGAAAAATACAGCAGTCTGTGCATCTGCAGCAATTCTATCATATATAAAAGATCTGAAAGAAGGCGATCTTTCCCATATCAACACACTCAGCTTCTATTCAGAAGGGCAGTTCATGCAAGTTGATGCGCTTTCCAGACATAATCTTGAACTCACAGAATCCATGCGTACACGCTCGCAGCACGGCACGCTTCTTGAGGTTTTGGATGAGACGAAAACCCCGATGGGCGGACGAAAACTCGTCAACTGGATGCTAAATCCTCTAATGGAAAAGGAACTCATAATCCGGCGCCTCGATAGTGTAGATGAGCTGCTTGATAAAAGCCACACACGTAATAGTATCATTGAAATCCTTTCAGAAATAGGAGATATTGAACGTATCATCAGCAAGCTGGGAACAAATAAAGCATATCCCCGTGACTTGATTGCTCTGAAAAATTACCTCTCGTTGGCTCAACCGCTAGCAGAATATATTTCGGATTGTGATGCCGAATTACTCAAATCTTTATACGCCTCAATTCAAAATTTTGATGAAGTTATACTTATTATCGAAAATGCACTTATAGAAGAGGCACCGCTCACCTTGCTGGCTGGTGGTATAATCAAAGAGGGTTATAATAAAGAACTGGATGAACTAAGAAGTAAAAGCAAAACCGGCAAAAAATGGATCGCTGAACTCGAGCAAAAAGAGATCGAAAGAACCAATATTCCCAAGCTGAAAGTACGTTATAACAGCGTATTCGGCTATTATATCGAAATAACAAAATCCTATTTCGACAAGGTGCCGGAAGATTATATCCGAAAGCAGACGCTGGTGAATGCAGAACGCTTCATCACTCCTGAACTGAAGGTATTCGAGAACCAGGTACTTGGCGCTGAAGAACGCAGTACTCAATTGGAATATTCGCTTTTTCTTGAAATCCGGGAAAATTTGAAAAATTTCATTCCCCGATTTCAGCAATTCTCGGAAGTCATCTCCACACTCGATGTGCTCACAAATCTCTCAAAAATTGCTTATTACAATCATTATGTACGACCTGAAATCCATAATGGTCATGAAATCCATATTGAAGAAGGAAGGCATCCGGTTATTGAGAAGCTCTCTGCCGGCAATGAGTTCATTCCGAACGATACATTTTTGAATAATTCCTCAGACAGGATACTGCTCATTACCGGTCCGAATATGGCAGGTAAATCTACCTATTTAAGGCAAGTGGGTTTGATCATAATCATGGCGCAAATGGGCTCTTTCATTCCAGCTGCTTCTGCCAAGATCGGTATTGTTGATAAGATTTTTACCAGAGTTGGCGCTTCGGACAACCTGGCGCTTGGGCAGAGCACATTTCTGGTAGAGATGATCGAAACAGCGAATATCCTGCATAATGCAACACCGAGAAGTGTTGTTCTGCTTGACGAGATCGGGCGTGGCACCAGTACGTTTGACGGATTGAGCATTGCATGGGCTGTGGTGGAATATCTCCATGAAAATAAGAAGATCGCTGCGAAAACACTCTTTGCAACACATTACCATGAACTCACAGAACTTTCCAATGTTTATAAGGGCGTGAAAAATTATAACATTACTGCAAAAGAGTATAAGGACAGGATCATCTTTCTGAGGAAAGTAGTACCCGGCAGTGCTGACCAGAGTTACGGAATTCAAGTGGCAAAACTTGCCGGCATTCCTCAAAAAGTAATCGAGCGCGCTCAGGAAATCTTGGAAGAACTCGAGAAGAGTGAATTTAACGAATCCAGCATTCTGGAAAAGACAAAGAGGAAAAAAGCTGAGATAAATCAAACCTCATTTATTGAAATGCTTTCTCAGAAAACAAGTAAAGAAAGAGCTCTCATCGAAGAATTGAAGGATCTTGATGTGAATGCGCTTACTCCTATCGAAGCTCTTACTTTTCTCTCGGAATTAATAGAAAAACTTTAGTTTTATGACTGAAGTTTCTAAGTAGTGGATATTACTTAACAAAATATATATAACCTTTTATAATATTTCCTTCCAAAGATTAGTAATCCCTAAATTAATTTCTAAGCCCTAATTTCTAATTACAAATAAAATATCAAAACCTAAATGTCAAAGCACTTTTTTATTCTTGATTTAATGACAGTTGATGAAAAATTTAAATTTACCCTGTTAGATAATTTCATATTATATGAAAGAATATCTAATAGCATATATCTAACGGTTTAAATTTGTCATTTGAAATTTCATTAG
>JACNJG010000203.1 GCA_014382685.1 Candidatus Cloacimonadota bacterium | reverse complement strand
AGAAATAAAAGAAAGATTTAACGGGATAAATAGAAAACAGAGATTTCACGGGACAGGTAAATCAGGTTTCGAGAATGACAAATTTTGGTTTTTTCATTTTCACATGTCCCTTTTTATCTTAATATCTTAGTTTTTATAGTGGACTCATTTATTAATCGTTATTGAATATGAATAATTAAAAAAATCTCCTCTAAAAAGAGGAGTACGGCTTTAGCCGGGAGGTGTGTTTTATCGTGTGAAATAACTCGAAACCAAAGATATTTTTACTAATCATTAATGCCTTTTTTCAGAAAGCAAATTCCTTAAAAAATTCTACCCCATCAAATCCCTCAAAATACTCATTTTTTCCCTTCCAAATATTTTCATAACTCCCTTTAAAATTAATAGTTAAATATACTTTTAAAAAGTTTGACACCATTTCCTGCAACTCGATATTTTAGCTATAAATAATATGTATTTCAGGAGGATCTGAATGAAGAAATACTCAATGGATAGCATACGAAATTATGCTCTTGTCGGTGCCAGTGGATCAGGTAAAACTTCCATTGCTGAAGCGATGTTTTTCAACGCTGGAGTGATAAATCGGCTTGGACGTGTTGATGATGGAAATACTCTTATGGATTATGATTCGGAGGAAATTTCCAAAAAGATGTCTATCAACCTTTCATTAGGTAATTTAGAATGGAATAAAATTAAGCATAATATAATTGATACACCTGGATATAGTGACTTCAAAGGTGATATGATCACTGCATTTCGTGCTGTTGATACTGCTCTTATAACCATCAGCTCAGTGACCGGCATAGAAGTAATGACTGATCAGGCAATGAAATATGCCGATGAAGTAAGCAATAGCAAAGCGATCATTATCAATAAACTTGATAGGGAACATGCAAAGTTTGCAGAAATAATCGATGAACTAAGCAACTATTCCGACCAGATCGTTGTACCTGTCCTCGTTCCCATCGGAACAGCAGAACACTTCAAAGGTGTGATAAACACGATCAACAAGAAGGCATACAGCCAGGGCAAAGAGATAGAAATTCCTGCTGATCTTGCGGATGAAGTTGAAGATTGGCATGAAAAAGTTATTGAAGCTGCTGCGGAATCCGATGACAAACTCATGGAGAAATTCTTTGAAGATGGCTCCCTCTCTGAAGAAGAGATAAGCAATGGACTGAAAAATTCTATCATACAGGGCACTGCTATTCCAGTATTTGCATGCTCTGCTTCCGAAAATATCGGCATTCAGGAAATACTTAATCTTATAAATATGTTCTTCCCCTCACCAAAAGATATCACAGAAATCCCTGTGCAGAAGAACGGTGAGAATGAGACACTTGACCTCACCAAATATAATAAGAAACTCGGCTATGTGATAAAATCTGTAACGGAACTTAATTTTGGTGAAATCGCTCTCGTGAGAATGTATTCAGGCAACTTAAATACAGGTGTGGAGGTTGAACTTCCTGAAAAAGCTGCAAAAGACAAGATTGGGCAGATGTATTCCGTATGCGGCAAAAAACGCGAAGAAGTCGATGAAATACCTGCTGGAGATATTGGCGGACTGGTCAAACTGAAAAATACTAAAACATCATATACTATTACTGAAAAGGGAGAAAACCTCTTAGTTAAGCCATTGCTTTATCCTCAGCCCGTATATTGGAAATCTATCCATGCAGTCAGCCAATCTGATGAAGACAGGATCGGTCCCGCACTTAATAAGATCACTGACGAAGATCCTACTATAAGAACAGAGATCAATGTTGAAACTAACCAGAATATTCTTTCCGGACAGGGAGAGATACAGATCGGTATTGTGCAAAAACGTCTGAAGGACAGATACAATGTTGAAACAAATCTTACTGATCCGAAAATACCTTATAAAGAAACTGTAACCGGCAAATCAGATGTGAAATACAAACATAAAAAACAGAGCGGCGGACATGGACAGTATGGTGAAGTGTATGTAAGAATTTCACCTACAGAACTAGGAGCCGGATTCGAATTTGTTAATTCAATTGTTGGTGGCGTTATTCCAAGTAAATATATCCCGGCAGTTGAAAAAGGTCTTGTGGAAACTATGAAAGAAGGTATTCTCGCGGGTTATCCTGTTGTTGATATTCAAGTTGAACTTTATTATGGTTCTTACCACGATGTAGATTCCTCAGAAATGGCATTCAAGATCGCTGCTTCCCATGCGCTGAAAGATGGTTTTGCTCAGGCAAATCCAATATTGCTCGAGCCCATTCATAAAGTGCAGATCGTTGTTCCCACAGAATATATGGGTGATGTCATGGGCGATATCAGCAGCAGGAGAGGAAAAATTCTCGGTATGTCACAGGAAGATAACAAGCAGATACTTAATGCGGAAATTCCTCTTTCGGAATTGTACTCCTATTATACTTCATTGAAATCAATTACTCAAGGACGTGGATATTTCACACAACAATTTGCCTATTATCAAAAGCTTCCGAATGATCAAGCCCAAAAAGTCATTGAAAAAAGCAAAAAGGAAGATGAATAGTAATATCAGTCAATTGACGGAGGTATAATGTCCGGACATAATAAATGGAGTTCAATAAAGCATAAAAAAGCCAAGGAAGATGCCAAGCGCGGAAAGGTCTTCACGAAGATCATTCGTGAGATCATTGTTTCAGCACGTGATGGTGGGGGAGATCCCGATTTGAATCCGGCGCTTCGAAATGCCGTTAATAAGGCAACTTCCGGAAATATGCCTAAGGATAATATCGAGCGTGCAATCAAAAAGGGAACCGGTGAGCTTGAGGGCGTCAACTATGAACATATCATGTATGAAGGATATGCTCCAGGCGGCGTGGCAATGCTCATTGAAGCCGTTACAGACAACAAACAGCGAACTGTTGCAGAAGTCCGTCACATACTTTCCAAGCATAATGGCAGTCTAGCAGAAAAGGGCTCGGTTTCCTGGAATTTCACCCAATCCGGTACTATTCTCGTGGCAAAAGAAGAACTTGACGAAGACGAATTCATGATGATCGCTCTCGATGCAGGCGCTGAAGATTTCTCACAAGAAGACGAATTCTTCATCATAACTACTAATTCAAAAGAATTATACAATGTCGTTCACGGTCTGGAAAAACAAGGAATTAAGATAGACAGCGCTGATCTCGAATATGTTCCTCAAAACACTGTTCCTGCCAATGATAATGCATCTCAGGTAATCAAGCTCATCGAAGCTCTCGAAGAACTCGATGACGTGCAGAATGTCTATGCAAATTTCCAGATCGATGATGATATATTAGAGCAAGTTGCAGGTGAGTAAACAAGAAATAATAGTAGGTATCGATCCTGGCTCAAAAGCTACGGGATATGCATTTCTCTCTGTTGAACATAAAAAAGTAAAACCGTTGGCTTATGGAGTCATTAAGAGTAACCCCAGAATGACCCTCGCAAAGAGAATTACTTTGCTCTATCAAGAGCTTAATAAACTAATTGTTGAATTCAACCCAACAATTGCAAGCATCGAGAAAATATTCTATGCAAAAAATGTCAGATCCCTTGTTTCTCTTGGAGAAGCACGTGGCGTATTGCTTCTTGCATTGGAGCAAGCACAGATACCAATATATGAATATTCTGCGAGAGAAGTTAAAAAAGCAGTTGTGGGTAATGGCAATGCATCCAAGCAGCAGGTGCAATATATGGTAAAAAGTATAATGAGGATCAAAGACGAAGAATTGCAGTTTGATATTACAGATGCGATTGCGATAGCTCTTTGTCATGTAAATAAATTACAATATGTTTGAGTATATTAGCGGAACGATCGTAGAGAAAAAAACAACATACATTGTGTTGGAAACGAATGGAATTGGATACTACATTACCATTCCGATCAGCACTTATGATAAGCTTGGTGAACTTGGCTCGGTTAGTAAACTCTATACTCACTTTCATGTGCGGGAAAACGAACAACGGCTTTTCGGATTTGCTACTAAAGAAGAAAGGATCATGTTTAACTCTCTTTTGAAAGTTGCTGGTATTGGACCGAAAATAGCAATCTCTATTCTCTCCGGAATCTCAATTAAAGATCTTTTTGATGTTGTTGCAAATCAGGATGTAAAGCTTCTCTCCACAGTTCCGGGCATAGGCAAAAAAAGCTCTGAGCGTATTATCGTAGAACTAAAAGACAGCTTTGATGATGTCCTTACCAGCAAATTCATTGAATATACTGCGACTAAGGAAGAGCAGAGTTTTGCACAGGATGCAGAAGATGCATTATTATCTCTTGGATACTCCAAAGCATCCGTATTAAAACAAATTCAGAAATATATGACCAATAATAATCCCGCATCTGCAGAAGAGATCGTAAAAGCAGTAATAAGAAACTTTTATTCCAAAAAATGAACCCGAGATTAGCAGCTTTTTATTCTTTAAATGAGATTCTTCTTGAACGAAATAATTCCGAGAAAGTCTTGGCTCGCTTTTCTGCAAAGATCACTTCAAAGCCGGATCATAGTCTATACTATACACTTGTGAAGGGCTCCATAAAACAGAAAATTCATTTGGAATTTTTACTGAAAAATTATATTGATTTTAAGAAAACCGATCCCAAAGTACTGAATCTTCTTTTACTTGGTCTGTTTCAATTAACTTTTCTGGATTCAATTCCAAATTATGCCTGCGTGAACGAAACGATCAAGATAAGTAACAAGGAATTCAAAAAAGGGGTGAGCAGTTTTATCAATGCAGTTCTCCGTTCTTATATCAGAAAGGATAAACCAATCCGCTTTCCACAAGATGAAGTTCAGGAAATTTCTGTAAAATATTCATTTCCTGCATATTTGATCGAGAAATGGGTACCGCTTTTTGGCAAAGAAGATACTATTGCATTATGTAAATATTTTAACAGTACTCCAAAGCTTACTCTTCGAATCGAGACAGATAAAATTTCTTCCGATAAATTCAGTAAATACCTTACTGAAAAGAATGTTCAGTTCAGTAAAAGTAAATATTTTAATGACATGTTAGTTATAGAATCAACTTTCAATTTCCTTGATGATGAATATTTCAAAAAAGGATACTTTTATATTCAAAATGAAAGTGCTCTGCTGCCAGTGCTTCTTCTTCATCCTGCAAAAGGTGAAAAAATCCTCGATATGTGTGCAGCGCCCGGTGGCAAGTCACTCTATCTTGCTTCTATGACAAAAGATACTGCTGAAATAACAGCGGTTGATAATGATCCCGGACGTATCAAACAGTTCAAAGAGAATGCAAAACGCATGGATCATCCATCCGTTGATATTGTGATGAAGGATGTATTGTACTTCAAATCCAGAAAGAAATACGATAAGATCATTATTGATGCTCCCTGCACAGGATGGGGAGTGATGCAAAGAAAGCCGGACATACGTTTGCAGTCTGAAAATCGCCTGCGAAGTCTGATACCTTTACAGCACAAACTCCTGGAGAAGGCAGATTCTCTTCTTAAGAAAAATGGCATTTTGGTGTATTCAACCTGCACGATCAACCCTGATGAAAATGAATATCAGGTAGAAAAATTTCTGAAAAATCATCCAAATTATTCTATTGAAAAACCTGATCAATTTGTTGAGAAAGATTTCGTATCTGGCAAATATATAAAAACTTATCCTTTCAAGCATTTTATGGATGGAAGCTTTGCTTCTGCATTAAGGAAAGTGTAATGAAAACATTAAAAACGATTGGCTTTGTTGTACTGAGTTTTATAATTATTTCATTACTTGGTTTTGTGATCTCTCGCACTGTGCTTTATTTTTATACTCATCACAGAAATGAGGTCGAGGTGCCTGAACTCTCAAATAAAGATTACAGAAAAGCCAAGCACGACCTTTATAAAATGGGACTCTATATTAATAAAGTTGGTGAGAGAAACAGCATGGATGTACTGAGCGGGAGCATTATTTCGCAGGAACCTCAGGCAAAGACTATCGTGAAAAAGGGTTACACGATCGACGTGATCGTGAGCAAAGGTCCGGAACTTATTAAGATACCCACGCTGGATAATTTAACGCTTGATGAAGCTCGAATACGGCTCATAAATAGCGGTCTGGAAGTAGGTAACGTGAATTATTCCTATTCAAATGAAATTCAAAAAGGAAAGGTTATCTATAGCCAGCCCGTGTACGGAATAGATGTTCCGAGAAATTCAAAAGTTGATCTGGTCATGAGCTTAGGTAAAATTCCTTCTACAATAAATTCAAAAAAAGATATATATGATTCCTTACTGGAAAATCTTAATGAAAACTAGCAAATTGAGGTAATATGGTAGCAAAATATGATGCGACTCGAATTAAAGTTATGAAGGGACTGGAAGCAGTCCGTAAACGACCTACTATGTATATTGGCGGAACCGGCGAACGCGGTCTTCATCATTTGGTCTATGAAGTTGTTGATAACAGCATCGATGAAGCAATGGCTGGATTCTGTAATAGAATTGAAATTATCATGAATACCGATGGCTCTGTAACTGTTATTGATAATGGTCGCGGAATTCCTGTTGACAGACATAAAGAACAAAAAGTATCTGCGGTGCAGGTGGTTATGACCATGCTCCATGCCGGCGGAAAATTTGATGATAAATCCTATAAGGTCTCCGGCGGACTTCACGGTGTCGGTGTTTCAGTAGTAAATGCCCTGTCAAAATGGCTTGAAGTAAAAGTCTACAAAGACAATAAAATATACAGACAATATTACGAGCGTGGAAAAGTAAAATCTTCTTTGGAGATAATTGGGAAAACTAAGAAAACAGGCACAGAAATCTCTTTTATGCCTGACGAAGAAATTTTTAATGATATTACTTTTAGTTTTGATTATCTCTCTGTCCGACTTCGCGAATTAGCATTCCTTAATAAAGGTGTGAGAATCATACTGGAAGATAAGCATCATGATGAGAAGCATGATTTCAAATATGATGGGGGAATCGTTTCTTTTGTAAAATATCTGAATGAAAACAAAAGAGTTATCTTCAACAGACCCGTCTATATATCCGGTGCAAGAGATCACACCGAATTTGAAGTTGCTATTCAGTATAATGATGGCTTTCAGGAATCAATTCTGAGCTTTGCAAACAATATCAACACTATCGAGGGCGGCACACATCTGAGCGGTTTCAAATCTGCTCTAACCCGTGCTGTTAATACATATATTAAAAATTCCAATCTCTCAAAAAATGAGAAAAGTACTCCGCAGGGAGGAGATATCAGAGAGGGAATAACCGCAGTTGTAAGCGTGAAGCTGAAGGATCCTCAATTTGAGGGACAGACAAAGACAAAATTGCAGAATCTTGATATTGATGGTATTGTTAATTCCATTGTATATGAAAAATTGATGGAATACTTTGAAGAGCATCCTGCGGAAGCAAAGTCGATTTCGAATAAAGCCATACTGGGAGCTCGATCAAGAGAAGCTGCAAGAAAAGCACGCGAGCTTACACGAAGGAAATCTGTGCTTGAAAGCGGTAGTTTACCCGGCAAACTTGCTGATTGCTCCATCGAAGACCCCACACAAACCGAGATATTTCTTGTTGAGGGTGATTCCGCAGGCGGTTCTGCAAAAATGGGAAGAGACAGAACCTTTCAGGCGATCCTGCCATTATGGGGAAAGATGCTTAATACTGAAAAGGCGCGTATCGATAAAGTCCTTAATAATGAAAAGATACAACCGATTATCCTCGCTCTTGGAGCAGGTATAGGAGATGAATTTGATAAATCCAAACTTCGTTATAATAAAGTAATTATCATGTCTGATGCCGACGTCGATGGACAGCATATAGCTACACTCCTGCTCACTTTCTTTTTCAGATATATGCAACCCCTTGTTGAAGAAGGAAATATCTACATTGCTCGTCCTCCTTTATATCAGATCAGGAAAGGAAGAATGTCCCGGTATGTGTATTCTGATGAAGAACGGGATGAGCTTCTAAAGGAAATCGGCTCAGTAGGTGTGAACATTCAGCGTTATAAAGGACTCGGTGAGATGAATGCAGACCAGCTTTGGGAAACTACACTGGATCCCGAAAAAAGAATTCTCACCGCAGTCAGAATGGATGATGCGATCGAAGCTGATCGAATTTTCACTATCCTGATGGGTGGCGATGTGGAACCTAGAAGAGATTTTATTGAGAAAAATGCTAAATACGTAAAAGTTGATGTGTAACCGGAGGATAAATGATTCACGATAGATCAAGAATTGAACAGATAGAAATTGACGATGTATTGAAAAAAGCTTATTTGGAATACTCAATGAGCGTGATCGTATCACGAGCTTTGCCTGATGTGCGAGATGGTTTGAAGCCCTCACAGCGAAGAATTCTTTATGCGATGCACGAGCTCAAACTCGAACCTGGAAAGGGATTCCGAAAATGCGCAAAGATAGCGGGTGACACTTCCGGAAACTACCATCCGCATGGCGAGCAGGTTATTTATCCGACTCTTGTAAGAATGGCTCAGGAATGGAGCTTGCGTTATCTTCTTGTGCAGGGACAGGGCAACTTTGGCTCACAGGATGGTGATCCGCCTGCAGCTATGCGATATACAGAAGCACGCTTGCATCAAGCTGCAGTTGACCTTATGGCTGACCTCGACAAAGATACAGTTGATTTCCAATCAAACTATGATGACACACGAAAAGAACCAAAGGTATTTCCTTCAAAATTTCCAAACCTTATTGTAAATGGTTCATCCGGTATTGCGGTAGGTATGGCAACAAATATGGCACCTCATAATGTTTCGGAAACTTGTGAAGCTATCTGTGCACTTATCGATGATCCGGAACTCGAACCCCTTGACCTGTTACAATATATGAAAGGTCCTGACTTTCCAACTGGCGGATACATTATCGGAAAGCAAGGAATCAGCGATTATTTCCAAACCGGATACGGCAAGATCATCAATAGAGGCAAAGCTTCTATTGAGACAAAAAATAACGGTCAGGAAGCGATCATTGTCACAGAACTTCCATACCAGTTGAATAAAACACTGCTGATTGATAAAATAGTATCGCTTGTAAAAGATAAAAGGGTCGAGGGCATCAGCGATATAAGAGACGAATCCGGACGACAGGGAATGCGCCTGGTCATTACCATAAAAAGGAATGCCGATGGAGATTCTGTCCTGAAAAAACTGTATAAATATTCTCAGCTTCAGGTAAGTTATGTAATCAACAACCGTGCACTTGTTGGTGGAGTTCCACAAGTTATTAATATGAAGGATCTTATTAAAAATTATATTGATTTCCGACACGAAGTGGTAGTGCGCAGAACTCAGTATGAACTGGATAATGCAGAAAAACGGCTTCATATTCTCGAAGGATTCCGTATTGCCTTGGATAATATCGATGAGATAATTGCAACGATCAAAGCATCCGACAGTACGCAAGATGCAAATGAAAACCTGTGTAAGAAATTTGGTTTCACGGAAATCCAGGCAAAAGCGATCCTCGAAATGAGACTTCAGAAACTGACCGGTCTGGAACGTGAAAAAATAGAGTTGGAATATCGTGAGCTTGTAAAAACAGTCGAAGAACTCAAAAGTATTCTTGAGATACGTGGAAAACGCATGCAGATCATCAAAGATGAAGTTCTTGAAATGAAACACAAATATAGTGATGATCGCAGAACAACCATTCTTGAGGGCTCTGCAGATATTGAGACCGAAGATATGATCGCTGACGAAGAAATGGTTGTAACGATCTCGCATGAAGGATACATAAAACGACTTCCTATTCGAACTTACAGGAAACAACTACGTGGTGGCAAAGGATTAGCTGGTTCCAATCTGAAAGAAGAGGACTTCATAGAAAACGTATTTGTGGCTTCCACACATGCCTTCATACTTTTCTTTACAGATCTCGGGCAATGTCATTGGCTGAAAGTGCATAAAATCCCTAAAGTAGGCAGGTTAGCACGTGGAAAAGCTATTGTTAATCTACTTCAGCTCGAAAGAAATGAAAAGATCGAAGCATATGTTACAGTCCGTGATTTTGAACTTCCGCATTTTGTAATCATTGTCACTAAAAATGGAATAATCAAAAAAACAGAATTGGCAGCATTCTCTCATCCTCGTGTCGGTGGTATTATTGCGATCAAACTCATCGAAGGAGATGAACTTATTGATGCCCGAATTACCGAAGGTGATAATGATATCATTCTTGCAACGAAGAACGGCTTTAGCAACCGCTTCCATGAAGTCGATGTCCGCCCTCAGGGAAGAAATTCTCAGGGTGTTATCGGCATTCGTTTGCGAAATGTTGATAAAGTTGTATCAATGGTTATCGTAAAACGGGAAGGTACCCTTCTGTCTATAAGTGAAAATGGCTACGGAAAACGCACTCCTATTGCTGATTACCGAGTAACAAAGCGCGGAAGCATGGGTGTCATCACCATAAAAACCACTGTACGAAACGGACATCTCGTAAGCGTAAAAGAAGTCGTTAATGATGATGACCTGATCATCATAACAAGCTCCGGAAAAGTGATACGACAGCATGTTGAAAGTATCTCTGTGATCAGCAGAAACACTCAGGGTATGCGGCTTATAACACTAAATGAGGGCGATAAAGTCACAGATGTTGCTCGTGTAGCTCACGAAGAAGAAATTCCTGAAGACGATGAAGATGGCATTCAAAATGATGAACTCAATGAAGAAATGAACGGAAACGAAGCACCTGAAGAAAATGAAGAAGCAGAAAATGAAAATAATGAAGAATAGATAATGAAAAAAAACATCATTATTTCATTAATAATATTTTTATTGTTAACTGCTTGTGCGCCGAAGATCCTTCCCATTCGCTCTAATAATGTAAAAATTCAAGAAAATTATGCGGTGATCACTCACAAGGATTATAACATTGCAATTGAGCCCTCAAGCTGGAATGATCCACCCTCAAATCTGGAAAACTATTTTATGGTCTTCTATGTAATACTTCGTAATAAGACAAACCAGAAAATGCATATCGATAAAGATGCCTTTGTGATGATCGACGACAAGGGTGAGCAGTATTCAATTTTTGGTCCTCAACAGATCGTGCAGATCATGTATGGGGATAATCAGTACTTCGATCTGAACTATTTCATGAACTTTGATGATGAAGATCATAAGGATTTGAAAGAAGAATACGAAACCCGCTTGGATGGTATCCGAAATATAATGATGAAATCCTTCCAATTTGACCCAATACGTCCACAAGCACAGGAAAGCGGCTATCTTTTCTTCGAGCGGTTGGAATTCAAAAAACAGGCGCTTTTCAAGATATACTATAATGATGATGTTATGGAATTTATCATCACAAAATAGTTTATGAATCCATCACAGCTAATTATCAAAAAACGGGATCGACACTCCCTCTCACAGGAGGAGATCAGATATTTCATTTCGTCTTTTGTAAAAGGCGATATAGAAGATTACCAGATGTCCGCAATGCTCATGGCAATTCTTCTTAATGGTATGAGCGAAGAAGAAATCTACTGGCTTACAAATGAATATATTGATTCCGGTGTAACCTTGAATTTCCCCGAATCTCAGGGAAGATGTATTGATAAACACAGCACTGGCGGAGTGGGGGATAAATTATCACTCATGATCGCTCCGCTTGCAGCAGAATGCGGTGTCATGGTACCGATGATCTCAGGTAGAGGACTCGGTCATACGGGCGGCACGCTGGATAAGCTTGAATCGATTCCTGGTTTCCAAACCCAAATCCCGCTTGACAGATTTCAAGAGATCGTTCGTGAAAACAATTTTGCCATCATCGGACAGTCAGATAATATCGTACCAGCAGATAGAAAGATATATGCACTTCGTGATGTGACAGGTACGATCGAGAGCATTCCGCTTATCACAGCCAGTATTATGAGCAAAAAAATTGCTTCGGGTGTTGATGCTCTTGTTATTGATCTCAAAGTTGGGAACGGCGCTTTTATCGGAACAATGGAACATGCTCGTCAGCTTGCAGAATCCATAAGTAAGATAGCAATGGATTTCAACAAGAAGATCATTATTCATTTCACTGATATGAATTCCCCGCTTGGAAGATATATCGGTAATGCTATTGAGGTTATCGAAGCCATTGAATTTCTAAAGGGAAATATGGAACCGGATCTCAAAGAAGTAACCTATCAACTTGTTGCTGACATGCTCATTTTAGCTGGAATTTCGGAAAATTTCGATGAAGCAGAGATAATGATGGATCAAGCAATTGAAAGTGGACGAGCACTTGAACGTTTCAGAAAAGGCATTGAATTACAACAAGGAAATCCCGAAGTAATTGATGATTACTCATTATTCCCACAACCAAAACATAAAATCGAGATCAAAGCTCATCGATCCGGATTTATTAAGAATATCAACAGCAAGGGTATCGGGTATGCGCTTATCGATGTAAAAGCCGGTAGAAAGCAGACAAAAGACAAAATCGACTATGCTGCCGGATTGAAATTGTTAAAAAAGGTAGGGGATAAAGTTACGAAAGACGAGCTAATTGCAGAGATATATTACGATAATGACCATGGAAATAAAGCTGCAAAAGAAATTGAAAATTGCTTTGAATATTCTGAGGATGAAATTACTACAACGGGCAGGTTATTAGGCACACATAAGTAATTAGGTAATGTGAGGTGTGATATGAAGAAAATATTTATTTTGGGAATTTTCATAGTATTATTCACAAATCTACTTTATGGTGTTACGGACAGTCTCAATGTCGTTGATTCCATTTTAACTTCCCATAACGAAATAAATCTAAGAGACATTCGTTCGTCAAAAGGAGAATTTGGAGTTTCAATAGGACGAGTATTTGGCGCTGGATTAACTCTTCGGTTATGGTTCAAAGAAATTGGTGTACAGGGATCATTTGCAATGCTTCCGATTATTCCAAGCGAAAATAACAAAAAAGATTACTCCTTCGGACTTTCTTGCTTATACGACCTAGTGAGTTTTTCTCATGTTAGATTTTATATAATCGGAGGTACAACATTTATTTTAAAATCAGATAAACAGAACAATTGGTTTTTGGGAATAGCTCCAGCAGTTGATTTTTCTCTTCCTTTTCTTGAATTGATAAGTTTTAATTTCGGCTATAGTATCACATATCCAATACTTGATCAAGGACTCAATGAAAATTTCAAAGGGCTCAGATTGCTTCCTGAACTTGGGATTTATATTAGGTTGTATTAGAACATTTCCGTTCATTCCCAGAAGTTAAATTTCAAACTGATTTTGGATATAAATATTGATATTTTTTTCGTTGTGAACAATGCATAAAATCCTTGTTTCAACTATGAATTTTTCTAAATTTTCAAATACTCTATTAAACTTGACACAAAATTCCAGCCCGAAAATTTCGTTTATTCATATAAATCAAAGATAGTTATAGAAGTATATTTATAATTATTCTCGGAGGTATTCAATGGCAGTGCCAAAGCAGAAAAGATCGAAGTCCAAAAGCCGTAAACGAAGAACGCATTATAAAGCAACTGTAGAACCGATGGTTAAATGCAGCAATTGCGGAGAAACCATGCGTCCTCATTATGCATGCCCTCATTGCGGTTTTTATAGAGGTAAGAAAGTAATAACAGTTTCAGAATAAATTTATGAGAATTGCAGTCGATGCATTCGGGAGCGATAAAGCTCCATTTCCAGAAGTCGAAGGGGCAGTTTTAGCGATCAATAATAAATGCTGCTCCAAGGTATTCCTGGTCGGGAAAGAAGAAATTCTTTCCAAAGCTCTGGAAAAATATTATTATCCCAAACAAGCAATCAAGGTTATTAATGCAGCCGAGGTAATTGACCCTTCTGAAAAACCGGTAGCAGAGCTTCGAAAAAAAGCAGATTCCTCATTGAGAAAAGCGTTGAATCTCGTTAAAGAAGGTCAAGCTGATGCGCTGGTAAGTGCTGGTTCGACAGGTGCGGTTATGGCTGCATCCCTGCTTTATTTTGGAAGGATAAAAGGAGTTCTCAGACCAGCTCTTGCAATCTCTCTTCCAACTATAAAAGAGCCGGAAATATTGCTGGACGTCGGAGCAAATGTTGATTGCACCTCAGAAAATCTTGTACAATTTGCAGAAATGGGAAGCATTTACTCAGCATACTTTCAAAAGAAAAAACAACCCCGTGTTGCTCTCATCAATATTGGTGAAGAGAGCAAAAAAGGAAATGAAGTAACTGTTGAAACTTATGCAAAACTACAGAATCTCAAATCAATAAATTTTATCGGTAATGTTGAGGGTAAAGATATCCTCAAAGGAACAGCAGATGTCATTATCTCAGACGGTTTTATCGGTAATATTATGCTGAAAACCGTTGAAGGTGTAGCATTCTCTCTTTTCGAAATACTCAAGCAGGAATTCGAGGATGACTGGATCGCAAAGATCGGTGCAATATTATCTTATCCCGCATATAGACATTTAAAGAAAAAATTGGATTACTCGGAGTACGGGGGAGGATTCTTACTCGGCGTAAATGAAATTTCAATAATCGCTCATGGACGCTCTAATGCAAAAGCAATCTCCAATGCTATCAAATTTGCAAGTTTTTCAAAAAAATCAAAGTTTTTAAATCACATTAAAGAATACTACCAGAAAAAACTGGAGAATTAAAGGTGAGTGATATCAGAGTAAAAATCGATGGGGTTGCTATGGCAGTTCCTGATAAGATCCTTACTAATAAAGATTTAGAAAAAATTGTCGATACTTCTGATGAATGGATCCGTACTCGTACAGGGATGGTTGAGCGCAGAATAAGTGATGAAAACACTGCGGCTTCTGATGTTTCTCTCAATGCTTGTCACAAACTTTTTAAGAAATCTTCCATTCGAATCAGAGATATTGATCTTATTATAGTTTCCACCGTAACTCCTGATCATGCGTTTCCTTCTACAGCGTGTATATTACAAACCAAACTAGGCATTCCTCATTGTCCTGCTTTTGATATTTCCGCAGGATGTACTGGATTTATTTATGCAATAACTATTGCAAAGCAATTCATCGAGAATGGATCAGCAACCAATGCGCTTGTTATTGGAGTAGAATTACTTACAAAGATCACTAATTGGACCGATAGAAATACCTGTGTACTTTTTGGCGACGGAGCCGGTGCTGCGATAGTTACTCAAGCACATAAAGGTGAAATCTCAGAGATCATTGATACGTATATTTCTTCAGACGGACGCTATGGCGATTTGCTCATTCAGCAAGGTGGTGGTTCCCGCAATCCTGCATCAAAAGAAACGATAGAACAAAATATGCACACTTTGTATATGGAAGGAAATAAGATTTTCAAGATAGCAGTCAAATCCATGGGGGATGCAGCTGTAAGGATACTTGAAAGAAACGGATTCACCGGCGAAGATGTTGATTGGCTCATTCCTCATCAGGCAAATCTGCGTATTATTGATGCAACTGCAAAACGAATACATCTTCTTCCTCAGAAAGTCATTATAAATATTGAAAAATATGGCAATACTTCCTCTGCCAGCATTCCACTCGCCTTTGCAGAAGCAATAGAAGACGGACGTGTTCGTCGTGGTGATCTTGTTGTGCTCGATGCTTTTGGAGCTGGACTTACTTGGGGAAGCGTACTATTGAGGTATTAATGATCAAGAAAAATTTTGCTTTTGTTTTTCCCGGACAGGGCGCTCAATATGTTGGAATGGCTAAAGAATTCTATGAGCTTCCTGAATATAAACATTTTTTTAAAGAAGCGAACGAACGGATAGGGTATGATCTTACAGATATTATGTTTGAAGGTCCTGAGGATGAGTTAAAGAAAACTCACAATACTCAGCCGGCAATTCTGCTTCATAGTGTAGTTGCTTATAATTATTTCAAAGATCACGTAGATATTGTCCCAGCTTTTACTGCAGGGCACTCCTTAGGAGAATTTACCGCACTCGTCACAGCTAACTCACTTGACTGGCTAGATGCATTATATCTGGTACATAAACGCGGTGATTTCATGATCGAAGCAAGTAGAGGTGTACCTTTTAAAATGGCAGCTATCCTTGGGCTTGATGCAGATATCATTATTGATTTCTGTGAAAACAGCACCGGAGTTGTTGTTGCAGCAAACTTCAACACGCCTGTTCAAACTGTGATCAGCGGAGAGAACAAAGCAGTAGCTGAAGTGATGGACAAATGTACTGAAGCCGGTGCGAGACGAGTAGTCGAACTCGTTGTTGGGGGCGCATTTCATTCACCCCTCATACATAAATCAGCAGAATGGCTCAATGAGGAGATGAAAAAATGCAATTTTTCTGATGCAATTATTCCGGTCATTCCCAATTATACTGCAAAACCAGAAAAACTTAAAAATGAAATAATTGACAATTTAACACAGCAAATTATTTCTCCTGTCCAATGGGTGAGATCAGTTGAATATATGTGTGAAAATGGTATCGATACTTTTATTGAATTCGGTCCAGGACGTGTTGTGTCGGGCATGATCAAAGCTATAAATAAAGACACAAACAGATACACTATAAACACCCTTGATGATGCAGAAAAAGTCATTACTGCATTCAAAAATATTTAGGAAGAACACATGAATCGATTTGATGGAAAAGTTGCACTCATCACCGGTAGTGCTCGTGGTATTGGGAAAAGCATTGCACGTCTCTTTGCCGAGCAAGGTGCGCAGGTCGTGATCGCTGATATACTTCAGGAAGAAATCGATGCAACTGTTCATGAATTTACTTCTGAGGGCTTGAAAGCTGTTGGTTCTCAATGCAACATTACTTCCGAAGAAGAAGTCGAACGATTTATGAAAGATATCTATCAGCAATTCGGATCAATAGATATTCTAGTAAATAATGCAGGTATTACTGCGGACAACCTGATCATTCGTATGAAAAAGAATGACTGGGATAAAGTTCTTAACGTAAATCTGACAGGCACCTTCATCTGCACGCAAAAAGCTGCAAAATTAATGATGAAACAGCGACATGGTAAGATCGTTAATGTATCATCAATAATCGGTTTTATCGGCAATGCGGGACAGGCAAACTATGCTGCAACAAAGGGTGGAATCATCGCTTTTACAAAATCTGTTGCAAAGGAGCTTGCATCCAGAAATATCAATGTGAATGCAGTAGCTCCCGGTTTTATCCGTACACCTATGACAGATGCTCTTCCAGAAGAGATTCAGCAAAAATATCTTGAAAATATTCCAATGAAACGCTTCGGTACACCGGAGGATGTAGGTAAACTTGTGCTCTTCCTCAGTAGCGAAGATGCTGATTATATAACAGGACAAACGATAATAATAGATGGTGGAATGATATAAAAGAAACCTTAAACCAAAGGAGAAAACAATGGACGAAAGCATCAAAGAAAAAGTCAAAGGAATCATCGCAACACAATTGGGTGCGACCGAAACTGAAATAACAGTAGAAGCACGCTTTATTGAAGATCTTGGTGCAGATTCTCTTGATACTGTCGAGTTAATAATGCAATTCGAAGAGGAATTCGATATTGAAATCCCTGATGAAGATGCAGAAAAACTCACAACTGTGGGTATTGCTATCGAGTATCTCGACAAAAAATTAAACGAATAATCCATAAAACCCCACATATTGTTAAAACGGTGTGTGGGGTGCATTCCATCAGCCAGCTGGCAGAAAGGACACTATTCCATGAAGTTAAAAAGAGTGGTTGTAACCGGTCTTGGTACTATAAATCCCCTCGGTTTGAATGTCGAAGATACTTGGAAAAATCTCTGTGAAGGAAAGTCGGGTATTGCTCTGGTTACAAATTTTGATGTGGAAGACGTTGCTTCCAAGATCGCTGGTCAGGTCAAGAACTTCGATCCCCTCGATTATATTGATCCGAAAGAAGCAAGAAGAATGGATCGTTACTGCCAATTTGCTATTGCCTCAGCAACTCAGGCAATTGAGAATTCAGGCATCATTGGGCATGTCGATCCTGATAAATTAGGTGTTATCTCGGGAACCGGTATTGGCGGAATTCAAACTTTTGAACAGCAAACGAAGGTTTTTCTTACACGTGGACCAAGAAAAGTAAGTCCCTTCTTTATACCTATGATGATATCGAATATTTCTGCCGGTAGAATTGCTATTAAGTTCAATGCTCGTTGTATCAATTTTAATGTTTCTTCAGCATGCACATCCAGTGCAAACGCTATTGGAGAATCATACAGAGCAATTAAATACGGCGCCGCAGATGCTGTGATAGCTGTTGGTTCAGAAGCAGCAGTTACACGGTTTACTCTTTCCGGCTTTTCTGTGATGCGCGCATTATCCACACGTAATGATTCACCGGAAACAGCCAGCAGGCCCTTTGATAAAGAGCGTGATGGATTTATTCTTGCTGAAGGAGCAGCAGCTCTTGTGCTGGAAGAATATGAACTTGCAAAAGCCAGAGGTGCAAAGATATACGGAGAAATGGTCGGTTACGGAGCAACCTGTGACGCCTTCCATATCACCATGCCTGCCCCAAGCGGAGAGGGTGGTGCACATTCTATGCGTAATGCTATTGAGGATGCAGGAATTTCTCCTGAGGATGTACAATACATTAATGCCCATGGTACGTCAACTCCTCTTAATGATAAGAGCGAAACTCAAGCGGTCAAAACAGTGTTTGGTGACTACGCATACAAGTTGAAAGTAAACTCCAGTAAATCGATGCTCGGTCACGGGCTTGGAGCTGCCGGTGCATTGGAATCAATTATTGTTGTAAAATCCATTCTAGACCAAAAGATACATCCCACAATAAATCTCACTACTCCTGATCCTGAATGTGACCTTGATTATAATCCCAAAGGAACCATTCCTTTGGTGATAGAGCATGCTATCTCAAACTCCTTTGGATTCGGTGGTCACAACGCGACACTGGTTTTCAAGCGATATGATGATTGAGCATGACACGATTGTACTTCGCCCTCAAGCTGACTCCCAAAAAATCGAAAAGTGGAGGAAATCACTTCCGCAATTAGAGGAAAAGCTTAACTATTTTTTCAAAAATACTGATCTTTTAGAAGCAGCACTTATTCATAAATCCATCTATAATCAAGAAAGCGACCATTCTATTGCCGAAAGATTGGAATATCTCGGGGACTCAGTTCTCGAATTAGCCATCACAGAATATCTATTCAAAACCTTTCATGATAAAGATGAAGGATTCCTCACAAAAAAGCGCTCGAAAATAATCAGTAAGGTTTATTTGAACAAAAAAGCCGGTGAGATTGGATTGGCAAAATACATCCTTGTAAAGGAAGATGAGATAAATCTTAATCGCCCAAAGCGCTCATCACTAACTGCCGACACCATGGAATCGCTCTTTGGTGCGATATTTCTGGATAGCTCTTATTTAGAAGCGAAATATGTAATACAAAATCTTATTCTTTCAAATTTTGATGAACTGATCTCTCATACAGATCTTCAGAATTATAAAAGCAACTTACAGGAATTCTCCCATACCGAATTTGCCGAAAATCCAGTCTATGAGATAATTAAAGAAGCCGGACCCGAGCATCAAAAAAAATTCTACGCAAAGGTTTCGGTAGGTACAAAGTACTCATCGAGTGGTAGCGGGAAATCCAAGAAAACTGCTGAACAAAAAGCAGCCCGAAATCTTCTTAAGAAATTTCAAAATAAACTGAACAAATGAACCTTCTGGCAATACTTCTCATCATTCTTTCCGGAATCATCATCTTTTTTTATTATAGATTCACAAATCCACCGATAAAAAACAGCTTAAAACTTATTCTCGGAATATTAAGATTCTTATTTTTTGCGATCGTGATCCTGCTCATTTTTAATCCAACACTCCATTTTTCACGCACAAAAAAAGCTCCTCCAATCACAATCATATTGGTTGACTCCAGTGCGAGTATGCTCCAACCACTGAATTCTGACGAAAGTAAATCACAAGCAGCAACTCGCTGGGAACAAGAGCTAAATGCTTATCTTGATGAGCAAAATATTCTTCACGCAAAAATTTCCTTTAGTAACGGTTTGCAACAGGATTCTACAACTACTGATATTTTCCTGGCATTAAAGGAACTCCAGGATGACCAAAAATTTTCAAATATCTCTGATGTGATCCTAATTTCTGATGGACTGCAGCACAATAACAATTCATATCCTTATATTGACGAACTTCAATTTCCTGTTTTTCCGGTTCTTTTAGGTAAAGGTGTGGAAATGATCGATGTTTCACTCGATGAAGTTCGAGTAAATAATCCTGTATATTTGAATACGGAAACTGAAGTATCTTGTCGAATTTCAGGACTTCCTGATGAAATACCATTTACATTATCCATATACAACGAAAATGACAGGTTGCTTGAAAAAATATTGGTTACAAAAAAAGATAATCAAAGACAATTTTCTCTTCCATTTACTCCTTCTGTACTGGGTTATCAAAAGCTGTTTGCAGAGGTTCAATTGAATGACACACAGGAATATACTCTCGATAATAATAGAAGAGAATTTCTTGTAAGTGTGGTAAAGGATAAAGCGCAATTCACGTTGATAACTTCCTCGTTGAATTGGGATATAACCTTTATTCACAGAGCTTTGATGAAAAATGAGCGTTTCGAAACCTCCTTGCTTATGCAAAGAAAAGAAGGATATTTTCAGGACAATGAACTGGTTTCTCCGATTGAAAAACTTGCTGAAACTGATGTGCTCATCTTGCACAATCCGGATAAATTCAATTTTGATAAAGCAACCTTTCAGACAATTGAAAATTTTGTTTCTCGTGGTGGAAACATTTTATATCTTGGAAAGATCGATCCCGAACTGAGCAGCATTCTTCCTTTACAAACTACGAGATTCCGGGAAACAGTACAGACGACCATAATCCCAACAGCAGCGATGGGAAATTATCAAACTTTTTTAGTCAACCGTGATGAAGCTCTTGCATCATTCTGGAATGCACTCCCACCGATCAACACCTATTTTTACGAAAGAAAACCACAAACAGAGGTTATCGCTCAAGCAGATATCCTTTCTGAAAATCCGGTTATCGCATTTTCATCGTATCTGCAAGGTCATATCCTGCAGTGGTCGGGTTATGATTTTTTTAGATGGAAGATGTGGGAAAAATCCGATGAGCCGTGGTTTGATACTTTTATTATAAATATTGCTCAATGGTTGCTAAATGCAGATATCTCACAAAGATTTTTATGTTCATCTGACAAAATGGACTATCTCGAAGGAGAGCCCGTCGAATTTTCCTCTCATCTTTTTGATGAGAAAATGAATCTTGTGAATGGACAGGATATCAAATTAACTATCCTTCAAAATGACACTCTTGTTGCAGAAAAATTCTTTCTTGAAAAAGATAATTCATACATATCTTATGTTGAGGATCTCAAAGCCGGAAAATATAACTATTCTGCAGAAACAATTTTTGGAAAAAGTATTTACAAAGATGAAGGACAATTTCTCATCGAAAAACTCACTTTGGAGCAAAGTACTCAGGGAATACAAAAAGCATATTTGCAATATATTGCTTCAAAAACAAGGGGAGATATGTTCATTTCTCCAAAAGATTTTGACAAACTATTGAGAGTTCGGCGTGAGTTCAAAATTATAAAAACATCTCGAGATATTGAGTTGTGGAAAAAGTGGTATCTCGCTGTGATTGCGATACTTCTGATCGCAACCGAGCTTTTCCTCAGAAAAAAGAAAGGACTGCTATGAGACAGTGTAAGCATTCTGATGCAGTAAAGCGTATGAACAGACCATCCAGACTTGCTCTTGCTGTTTCCAGACCAAAAGATGGACCTGCAAACATCATCACGCTAGGATGGTTTATGAGGACTTCCATCAAGCCGCCTATGTTCGCAATTTCTGTCGGCTCGACCCGTTATTCTCATGAAATATTATCAGCGAATCGTAATTTTGTACTTGCAATTCCTTCTGTAAATATGGCTGAACAGACCATGCAATGCGGGCTCCAATCAGGTCGGGATGTTGATAAAATCAAAGAATTCAACATCAAAACCAATAGAGGAAAACTCACACAGATCCCAATACTTGCTGAGGCAGTTGCTAATTTTGAATGCAAAACGATCACACAGGTCCGCAGTGGAGATCATACTATTTTTGTCGGTGAAGTGAAGTACTCCTGGCAGAATGATGATGAAGATATTGAGCAACTTTTATCAATCCCTGCAATGGATGATAGATTTATTGAATTGATACGCAAAGGTGGTTTTGCTTTTGGATACATTAAAGAATGATGGAGTATATATGATCATGAAATATTTAGGAAAACAGCCAAAACTTGGCAAAGAAGTTTTTATTGCAGAAGGTGCAAAAGTCATTGGTGATGTGACACTTGGAGACCATGCAAGTGTTTGGTTCAATGCGGTAGTTCGAGGAGATGTGCATTACATTAAAATTGGAGCTTATACGAACGTTCAAGATAATTCGGTTTTGCATGTAACTACATCGATAGCGCCGCTTAATATTGGTAAAAATGTTACGATCGGACATAATGTCATACTTCACGGCTGCACAATTGAGGATAATTGCATGATCGGGAGTGGTGCAATCATCTGGGATGGAGCTGTGATTAAAGAGGGCTCTATGGTAGGTGCCGGTGCAGTGGTGCTGGCAGGCTTCGAAGCACCTCCACGTTCACTCATTCTCGGAACTCCAGCAAAGTTCAAAAAAGAAATTCCTGAAGAACAAAGCAACAAAATTATCGAATTGGCAGTGCATTATTCACAATATGCACAAAATTATTTAAAGGACAGAACGTAACATGGTAAAACATACAGTTGCGATCATCGGTGGGGGACCTGGAGGGTATGCGGCAGCGATCCGTCTCCAACAATACGGGATTGACACAGTGGTTTTTGAAAAGGAACGTCTTGGCGGTGTATGTCTTAATTGGGGATGCATTCCCACCAAAACCCTTGTAAAAGTAGCTGAGCTGTTCTCTGAGTTGCATCATGTTGAAGAATTCGGACTCTCTTTAGAAAATCCAACTTGCGATTACCCGAAAATCTACGAACGAAAGAATCATGTGGTTGAAAAACTGGTTTCCGGACTAGAATTTCTATTCAAAAAACGTCAAATACCTATTATAAAAGAAGCTGTAAAGACATTAGAGAAGCATGGCGACTCTTATCTTATCTCGACAGAGAATACTACAGTGCAGGCATACTATGTGGTCATTGCAACAGGTTCCAGTTCAAAAGAACTTCATTCAATGAAGATAGATGGAGAGAATATTCTTTCATCGAGAGATATTCTGAAATTACAAAGCTTACCTGAGCGTTTGGTCGTGGTTGGCGGTGGTGTGATCGGCTGTGAATTTGCATCCATCTTTTCTCAACTGGGTGTGGAAGTACAGATCGTTGAATTTCTTCCACAACTCTTAAGCACAGAAGATGAGGAGATATCCAGACGATTGGCAATGGCTTTGAAAAAAAGCGGTATTAAAATCTACCTGAAAACTGCGGTTGAAAACTGGAAAATTGAAAACAATGAGTTAAAATTAGCACTTTCTAATGGCAAAGAAATCAGCACGGACAAAGTTCTTCTTAGTGTAGGGAGAGCTCCTGTATTCGATATCGAGTGTAAGAATTTTGAAATCAATATAGAAAAAGATGCGATCACGATAAATAATAATTTTGAAACCAATCAGCACAATCTTTTTGCGATAGGGGATGTGACTGCGAAAATGATGCTTGCTCATACAGCGAGTAAACAAGGACTTCTTACAGCAGAGATCATAAAAAACAGGATCGAGGGCACTGAATCCAGGATCGAAAAACTTCGTTATGAAAATATCCCTCGATGCACATTTACAAATCCTGAAATCGGGTCTGTCGGTCTTACTGAAGCTCAGGCAAAAGAGAAATACAAAGAAATATTAGTTGGGAAATTCCCTTTCTCTGCGAATGGTAAGGCACTTGGTTTGGGAAATGTTTTTGGATTTGTTAAAACTATTGCAGATAAAAAAAGTAACAAAATTATTGGTATGCATATTATTGGACCGCAGGCAACAGAACTCATTGCAGAAGGTGGTATTCTTATAGGATTGGGAATGACTGTTGATGAAGCACTCAAAGTCGTTTTTGCGCATCCCACTCTCTCCGAAGCTGTTGCAGAATCCATTGAAGATCTGGAGAAGATGTCGATTCATAGTATGTGAATAAATTTTCATATATAGTTAACAAAATTAACCTGGGTATGAAAATTGAAGGAAAATAGAAAGAAAATAAAAAAAATATGGATTGCTTTAAATCAGATAAGGAAATATATTAAACTTATACTGAAAAAAATCTTATCAGTTATTTTAGATTTTTTAAAATTTATTAAAAGTAATTTTGGTTTATTTGGTTTTATAATATCTTTATTTGCCTTGTTCTTTTCTATATACACCTTCCGAAATCCAAAAATCAATATAGATCATTCAATTTCATTTGATACAAAAGATGCTTTCAAAACTCCATTTATTATATCAAATCTTGGAAATTCTACTATAATGAATGTTTCTCTTATAATAAAAATTGATTCTAGTTATGCAGCAACTAAAATATCACAAGACCGAATTATAGTTAGTTCAATTATTGACACTCAAAAAATTAAGAATATTAATCCTGGAAGAAGAAAATATTTTTTTGTAAATTTGTACGATTATATTAAAAAACGAAGTTGGTCAAATGAATTTTCTCTCGGTTTTGGACCAGGATATCCATCCGATTTAAAAGTAAAAAAAACAGAAATTGAGTTTTCACTATCTTATACATGGTCTTGTGTTTTCAATTTAACAAAAAAAGAAAGTTTTAAATTCGTATCAATTGAGGATAAAAAAAATGAAATCCATTGGTTACCTTTACATCATTAAGGGTATTTCTAAAGTGTAAATTGATAAAATGCAGAATGAACTTCTTGAATATTAAATAGAAATCAAATGATATAAATTTCCTTGTTCCCAAAGCCCTCTTTGGGAACATAATGCAAATATCATCAGCATTCCCAAGCTGGGGCTTAGGAATGAGTTACTAAGGTGTACGTTATGACTCAATACTCATT
>JACNJG010000186.1 GCA_014382685.1 Candidatus Cloacimonadota bacterium | reverse complement strand
TTTGGTATAATATCTAAAATTCTTGACATATTTTCCAAATCAGACTGCTTAGAAAAAATACATACTCTGGAGTACGCATGAAAAAATTTACGTGTATTGCCACCCTTTTGTTAAGCACTTCACTTTTATTACTATTTGCCTGCACAAGCACGACCTCTCAATATGATTACAAAAAAACAGAGGAACTCGTCTCCTTTGTAAATAGGGCTTTCGATCTTATAGAAAAATATGGCGAAGAAGCCTTCCCGCAGTTCAGAATAAAGGGCAGCGAATGGGATCATGACGACCTATACATATTTGTCTGGGGAGTTGATGGAATGCGTTATGTCTATCCACCTGATGTGTCTGGTGAGGGGAAAAACATGCTGGACCTAAAAGACATCAATGGCAAACCAATCGGAAAACTCTTTGTCGAAGCAATCTCCGGCGAAACCGGCGAAGGATGGGTACACTACCAGTGGCCCAAACCAGAAAGTGATATCCCTATCTGGAAAAGTACTTTTCTGAAAAAGGCAGTTGCACCTTCAGGAAAAACTTTTCTCGTGGGGAGCGGTCTGTATGAGATGCCTATCGACAAAGCATTCGTTGTGTATAATGTGAACCAGGCAGTGGAACTTCTTGGGCAGAAGGGCAAGATTGCATTTACTGAACTCCGCTCAACTGCAGGTCCTTACAGGTTCATGAATTGCTATGTTTTCATCAAGGACATGAATGGAAATGAGCTTTTCAATGCAGCATTCCCCGAACTTGAAGGAACGAACATCATGGAACTCAAAGATACTGACGGACAGCTTTTCGTAAAAAAAGAACTTGAAATTCTCAAAAACAAAGATCAGTGCTGGAATGATTATATGTGGCCCAAGCCCGGACAGAAAGAGCCATCTCTCAAACGTGTTTTTGTAAAAAAAGCTCTTGTGGATGGAGAAATCCTTGTTGTTGGATGTGGGTACTATCCACCCAAATAATTAATAATTATGAAAAAAATCCTTCCTTTCATTATTGTACTTGTTATAATTGTAGTATCAATATTTATTCTTGCTAAAATTCTACGCCCGCAGCAAAAGATGACTCCCTCAGAAAAAGCCCGGTCGATCGTGCTGGGAAAAGTCACGGAAAGGGTACAGTCCGAACTGCAACTTGCCGATAAAGATTTTGCTGAAGCAGCTCTTGAAATTGCCCAATTTGAATTCACAAGTGATTCGGTTCGAAATATATTAAATGGTATTCATGCACGCCACTCTTTTATCGTGGATTGCTGCATTGTTGATACTAACGGCATCATGATCGTGGTCGAGCCGGAAGAATTTAAATCCTTTGAAGGATCTGACATCAGCGATCAGGCACAGGTACAAAAAATTCATCAAACCCACAAACCTGTAATGAGTAGTGCTTTCATAGCAGTTGAGAAATTCCAGGCAGCTGTGATTCAATACCCTATTTTTTCTGGAGTAAACATATTCATCGGCTCCCTCAGCATACTGATACACCCTAACTCCATGCTTGTTGACATTATCAAACCAATTATCAAAGGCGTTCCTGTGAATATCTGGGTCATGCAAAAAGATGGTATAATACTCTATGACCAAAATGAAGACGAGATCGGAAAAAATCTTTTTACTGACGAGATGTACAAACCCTATGGAAATTTACTGGCTCTTGGAGAAGAGATCATTGCAAATGATAACGGCTATGGCTCGTACACTTTTCTTTCAGATACCATGACAGAACCGGTTGAAAAAATGTGCTTCTGGGAAACGATCGGATTATATGATATGCAATGGAAACTTGTGCTTACTTCGATTTTGTCCGGCGCAGAAGCACCAAAAGGAACGAAAAAATCAATTGAGTACATAAAGAAGAATCTGAAGGATTTCATCCAGCAAATAGACTTGCAGGAAGCACTTTCTAAAAATGATGAAGAGAATATCAAAAAATGCTTTGAAGATTTCTACAATACATATCCATACATCTACAGCATCCAATGGACAGACACCTCAGCGACAAACCGCTTTGGATTTCCTGCCGAGCATTCACTCTCAAATTATAGTTATAGAGAAACACATGATGGCATAAACGAACTGTATCAAGATTTTATCAATGCGGTAGAAAATAAAGAGCCCGCTGTTTTTGAAAAAATCCTTCTCGAAGGGGACAGCGCAATATTCATTTTGGAACCGGCTTCCTCAGATGAATCCTATTTCGGCATTATCTATGTGATGATACTGAAGTGAGAGAAGCTTTCATGATAAAAAAATATAATTTATAAAGAGCACTCATGACTAAAACAAATGTCCTTATAGTCGAAGATGAGATAATTGTAGCGAAAAATATTGAAGCTATGCTCAAAGTATTGGATTATGACGTAGCAGGTGTCTGTATTTCCGGCGAACAAGCGATCAAAGTTGTTGCAAAAAAAAAAACCTGATCTGATTTTGATGGATATTGTTCTAGTGGGTGATATTGACGGTATTCAGGCAGCAGCAGAAATACTGAAGCAGGTTGAAGTACCTATAATTTTTGCAACCTCCTATTCCGATGAGGATACACTAAAACGTGCAAAAGAAACAGCTCCATATGGATATATCATCAAACCCTTTCAGAAAAAAGAACTTCTTGTAGCTATTGAAATAGCGCTGGAGCGATACATTCTTGAACAAAAAATACGCGCGAATGAACAGCTTCTTCAAACTACACTACAAAGTATTAGTGACGGGATCATTACTACAGATAAAAAAGGGCACATCCTTTATGTAAATAAAATAGGTGAAGAGATTATTGGCTGGTCATATCAGGACATAAATGGGAAATCCCTGAATTCTGTTTTTAAACTTATATATAATGATACGAACAAAGACCTGCGTAAGTTTTTTGAAAATCCTTCAAAGGTCAAAACACTAACGAAAATACCTCCTTCTACTATTTTGGCCAAAGATGGCTCCTCAAAAATAATAGACGGAAGCATCTCACCGATTTTGGAAATCTCCGGAAAAACAACGAGATCTGTGCTGGTTTTTAGAGACATTACAGCCGCACAAAAGGCGCTCAAGGTTCAGAATGCTCTCTATAACATCTCAAATGCGGTTAATAAAGCAGATAATATTCGGGAACTCTTTCAATCGATACAAAAGCACCTGGATGAGATAATCGATACGAAAAATTTTTATGTTGCGCTGTATGACAAGAAAACAGATACTATTTCTCTCCCCTACATCGTTGATGAAGAAGACAAGTTCACCTCTTTCCCAGCAGGAAAAACACTCACAGGTTACGTTATCAAACATAAAAAATCCATGCTGGTAGATGAAAAACTTCTTCAGGAAATGAATGTAAAGGGACTAATTGAAATCATCGGTTCTCCCTCAAAATTGTGGCTTGGTGTCCCTCTGAGGATCGAAAAAGAAGTGATAGGTGTTGTGGCAGTACAGAGCTATGAAGACAAAAATCTCTACACAAAAGATGATCTGGAAATCTTGGAATTCGTTTCCGGACAGCTTGCAATAGCCATTTCACATAAACGTGCAGAGGATGCCCAGAGAATCGAACGCGCGTACTTTGAGCAGCTTTTTGAAAATTCCCCCGAAGCAATTGTACTCGTTAATAACGAGAGTCGAATTCTCAGGTTAAATGAAGAATTTACAAAAACCTTTGGTTATACCATCGAAGAAGCTCTGAACAAAAAAATCGATGAGCTTCTTACTCGTGGTGAATATGAAAAAGAGGCAAAAAACACAACAACAAAAATCGCTAAGGGTGAAACGGTCGCTCTGGAATCCATTCGCTGGCATAAAAACGGAACTCCGGTCGATGTATCCATTCTGGGAACTCCAATTATTTTTGAAGGGGGACAGCTGGCGGTATATGGTATATATCGCAATATCTCCGACAGAAAAATTGCAGAGCAAGCTCTTACGCAAAGAACAAAAGACCTTAACCAGCGCGTGAAAGAACTTAACTGTCTCTATAAAATTTCTGATATCGTTGAAGATCCGGAAATTTCGATGGATTCGATACTCCAAGAAAGTTTGGAGATCATCGCTCAATCATGGAAATATCCCAAGATCGCCTATGTGAAAATAATCTGGGGTGATAAAGAATATACAACAGAAAATTACTATGAAACAGACTGGTATATGAGCCAGAACATTATTGCTTATAATCAAGTTCTGGGTACCATTCAAGTTGGTTATCTCGAAGAACGCCCCGAAGATTTCACCGGACCTTTTTCCGAAGAGGAATCAAACCTCCTTCGTGCAATTGCAGACCAGTTAGGCAGAATTGCAGAAAGAAAACTAGCAGAGGATGAATTAAAAGAAGCAAATATCAAGCTCAAACTCCTTGCAAGAAACGACTCTCTCACACAGCTTTCAAACCGCCGTGATGCATTGGAAAAGATAGAATATGAAGAAAAACGTTACGAAAGAAGCGAAAAACCTTTTGCCATTGCTATTTGTGATATCGACGACTTCAAATCCGTAAATGATCGATTTGGTCATGATGCTGGGGATGAGGTGCTGAAAACTCTTGCAAATATCATGTGCATGACCGTCCGCAAACAAGACACAGTCAGCCGTTAGGGTGGAGAAGAATTTTTACTACTGCTTCCCCAGACAGACCTTGAAGGTGGAATTGTTCTTGCAGAAAAGTTAAGAAAAAAAGTGCATTCAATTGAATTCAATTTCGATGGAGTGAAAATACATGTTTCGTTAACAATGGGTCTAAGTATTTATAAAGAGAGTAAGACGATTGAAGAAACAATAAACCGGGCAGATCAAGCACTTTATATGGGCAAAAAACTTGGTAAAAACTGTGT
>JACNJG010000219.1 GCA_014382685.1 Candidatus Cloacimonadota bacterium | reverse complement strand
TAATGCTTCCTTTATGAGAATTTAATCTGTAGTTTTGGGCAGCATTTTCACTGAGAATTTTCTGCATCTCCTGAAGACTCAACCGATTTTTCATAAATCCTTCGGAAAAGATAAATGGAACCATAAGCTCACTTCCGGGCATACCGCCATAATCGGTCCAGATATTGCCTGTGCATTTCTCTTTCGGATAATCGCAACCGGCATGATCCGTAGCGACAAAGCTGATAACGCCGTTTTTAAGTCCATTCCAAAGCGCTTCTTTATCTTCTGCAAATCTCACAGGTGGAGCTGTCTTCAGGATGCTTCCCTGCTGCTCAAAATCATCCTGTGTAAAAGCAAGAAAATGAGGACAAGTCTCGGTCGTGATATGAATTCCTTGTTCTTGTGCTTCCTCGATTAACTCCAATCCCCTTTTACTGGTCAGGTGTACAATATGAAAATGAGTACCTGTTTTTTGGGCAATTTGAATTACTGTTTTGATTGCCAGAACCTCTGCTTCGATACCTCGTGCCTGGCAATAATATGTTATTTCATTTTTATTTTCTTTTTGAAATTGTGCACGCCTGCTCTCAATAAATGCTTTATCTTCAGCATGAACTGCAACCGGCAAATCCAATTCCCTGGCAATATACGCTACTTCTTCAAGCTGTGATGGGACAAGTGCAGTAAAATCATCCATTCCTGAGATCAGGTAAGTTTTGAATCCGATAATTCCCTGCTCCTTGAGTTCAGCCATATTCTCTCTTACTGTATTATCCTCAAACTCTGTTCCGGAAATCCCTCCCCACAAAGCAAAATCAATAACTGCTTTTTTCTTAATTATCTGAAGCTTATACTGCAAATTCTCAGCATTTATTATAGGAGGAATTGACGTGCATGGCATATCTGCAACTGTGGTAACTCCGCCGAATGCTGCTGCCAATGTACCTGTGTAAAAATCCTCACGCCATTCAAAACCCGGATCGTCATAGTGTACGTGTGGATCGATAGCTCCGGGTAGTACAACACAATAATTCGCATCAATACAATTAGCTATAAGGGTTTGTGTCCTTCTTTTTGAACGTATATATTCAGATAATTTGTCAGTATCTACAGGAACATCTTCTTTCTCAATAACATTAATTATTTGTGAATCATAAAGTATATTGCAAAGAACAGCTCTGTTTCCACGGGAGAGAATTGCATTAATGATTTTTTTGGACATTTTCTATATATATTGTTTCAGCAATCCTGTTCTTTCGTTGAATTCTCTGATATAATTATCCCACTGCTCATAGGAATGCATTTTTTCTTTCCAGTAATTTTCATCGTACCATTGGGCATTGAGTTCTTCCAAAGTTTTGCCCTGCTGCTCGATCCATGTGAAATACTTCAGATTGTGCATACGCTTCTTATCCCAGTAAGAAAGCTCAAGCATATAATCGGTCGTCACGCCCATGAGATAGCGTTCAAAATCACCAACAGCATTGTAAGGTGTATATTCGCCAAATTGCTCATGAAGTTCTTTCATTCTTGATTGATAGAGCTCCATCGAGTCGGTTGCTACTGTGAACAGCACATCGTTTTCATTCATTTCATAATATTTTGCCATCTTAATAGTACCAAGAAGATTTGCAATGGATGAGATGCCAAGCAAGTGAAGTTCATCAACAAATTCCTTATCAATTCCTTGCAAGATCAAATATTTTCTACCTTCCTGTTCATTGAACAATCTCAGCAGATTCATACATGCATCATCATCAATATCTGCAACCATATCCATATTTTTCATGTTATGTATCCATGGCACATGCTTATCGCCGATACCTTCAATACGATGACCACCGTAACCGTTGAACAGAAGAGTCGGGCACTGCAAAGCTTCGCCTGCACAGACTTTTATTGTCGGATACTTTTCTCTGAGATATTCTGCACAGCCAAGTGTTCCTGCAGAACCTTGAGTAAGGAACAATCCGCTCATTCGTTGATCTGCAAGTTTATTATCTTCAAACACTTCTTCCATTGCATGACCGGTCACCGCATAATGCCAGATAGCATTGCCAAATTCGCTGAACTGGTTGAGCACAACTATTTCATCGCCACGTTCTTCTTTGAGTTCCTTGGTTTTATCATACACTTCTTTAACATTGCTTTCACAACCGGGTGTAGCATATATCTCTGCTCCCACTTTTTCGAGCCATTCAAAACGTTCGCGAGACATTCCTTCCGGCAACACGGCAATCGATGGACAGGCAAGCAGATATGAATCATATGCACCGCCTCTGCAATAATTTCCAGTTGAGGGCCAAAGCGCCTTCTGTCTTGTCGGATCAAAGGCACCGCGAATCAATTTTTCCACAAGCGGTCCAAAAGTTGCACCAACCTTATGAGAGCCAGTCGGGAAATACTTCCCAAGTAAGATAAAAATTCGTGCTTTAACACCTGTCAGTTCGGATGGTATTTCCATGAAATTTACACCATCATAACCGCCACCCTTTTCTGTGGGTTCATTCTTCCAGGTAATTCTATAAAGATTTCTCGGGTGCAGATCCCATAAACCAATGTGCGAGAGCTCCTGTTTTATTTTTTCAGGAATTTTTTCAGGATGGATCATCTCATCATAGGTCGGAATAATGATATTCCTTTCCCTACAGCGTTGAACTGTATTCTCCAAAACTTTTTTATCCGCGGCTTCGAAATTTTTGTTGTTCATAGCAATCACTCTTTCTTATATTTCTATTTTTTTCAATTACGAAAAATTTCAATGGGTTCAACACGTCAATTTTTTCTATTAGCAAATGAGCTTATTCTCAAGAAATTTGACAAAAGAATGTACCTTATTTGTTTTTATTTCATAGAATTTTTTGTAAAATATCCACTTAAGCAAAGCCCATGACGAAGAAAAAAATTAATATCTTTTTTACTGCACTCAAAATTACGAATGATATTTTTGTAGTTGCTTTGAGTTTCACCCTCGCTTATAAGATGAAATTCCGCTGGATGCTGCATATAAGTGATGTGGAAGCGTACCCAGATGTGTACATTGATATGTATCTTAAGATATTCTGGCTGATCGTATTCATCTGGATTTTTTCATTTATTATTTCCGGTTTATACAAAGAATACGGCGGACCTCTTAAGTCGATGAACGAGGTAACAGCTATTGGCAAGGGTGCGATATTTGCGACGATACTTACATTTGCATTCACCTATGCTTTTCAGGGTTTACCGCAATCCCGTTACGTGATAATCTACTCTCTACCCGTGTCATTTGTGATATTGGTCATTTCTCACTGGATTATCAATAAACTGAAAAAGTTTGTGCTGCGCCATAATATAGGTAATAAGAAAGCTGTTATTATCGGTGTGAATTCTATGGGGCAGGAGCTTGCGGAGAAAATGCTCCTTTATCCTGATCTTGGTTTCAATTATACGGGAAGCATCTCAAATATTACACCGGATAAACTTCGCTATCATCTTAAGAATCATTTTATTCAGCTTGGTATGGTAAAGGATTTTAAGAAGATCATTGAATCTACAGGAGCAGAAGCGCTTTTCATAGCAGTCGATGATATCAATCAGAAGATGCTCAATGATATCATTCTGTATTGCAAAAACAATAACATTTTTCTGAGATTTACGCCCACACGCTATCAATTTAAAACCGGCTCAACAGATTTTGATGACATGGACGGCATACCTCTGATCGGCGTGACTTACATCTCCTTCAATAAATGGCATAGTTTTTTTTAGAGAATTTTTGACCTAATGCTTGTTATTCCGCTTATAATTATCACCTCTCCTATAATGCTTGTACTCGCACTTCTCGTAAAATTCAGCTCAGAAGGACCTATCCTCCATAAACAAAAAAGAGTTACTCTGCATGGCAAAGAATTCTTGTTCCTTAAATTCAGATCCATGTATGTGGATGCCGAAGATAAGAGTGGACCTACTTATTCCACTTCCGATCAGAAAGACAGGACTACTAAGATTGGCAATTTCCTTCGTAAAACCTCACTCGATGAGCTACCTCAATTCTTCAATGTATTCTTGGGTGAAATGTCACTGGTCGGACCTCGTCCGGAGCGCCCCTTCTTTCATAATGAGTTTTCCAAAGAAATCCAGAATTGGGATGACCGGCTCCTTATGCGAGGTGGAATGACTGGCTGGGCTCAGATAAACGGAAGGGCTGAGCTGACGACTGAGCCACTTGAGAAATTAGCATACGATCTTTACTACATTGAGAACTGGTCACTGATCTTCGATCTCAAGATAATGCTGCGTACAATTACTGATGTTATTCAGCAGAAAAACGTTTATTGATCAATTCATTGTATAACTACTAATATTGAGATAAGATACTATCCAATGAAACGAATTGCGATCATCGGCACAAGTTGTTCCGGAAAATCCACACTCGCACATAATATTTCAAAAATTCTTCATATTCCACATTTCGAGCTTGATCATCTGTACTGGCAACCGGACTGGCAGCATCTTGATAGAGAATTGTTCAGAGAGAAAGTGAAGAAAACAGTTCAAGATGAGCGATGGGTTATTGATGGGAATTTCAGTATTGTGCGTGACCTGATCTGGGAAAATTCAGATACAATAATCTGGTTAAATTATCCATTCGATGTGGTTTTTCTGCACGCGCTTGTCCGTTCAATAAAAAGGATTGTAACAAAGGAACAATTGTTCGGAAATAATGTCGAGAGCTTTCGGCAGACATTTTTCACGAAAAATTCCATCCTTTACTGGATCATATATACTCATTGGAAATATAAGAGAACATACTCTCGCTTAATTAGAAATTCAAAGAAGCAAATTATCGAA